>CAMCES010000012.1 GCA_945873925.1 Bordetella parapertussis | reverse complement strand
CACGGCGGCGCGATACCCGCCTCGGCCATGGGCAGCGACCCGGTGCTGGGCCAGTTCAGCCACCCGCTGGTGGTGCGCGCGAAATTGGCGATCGCCAGTGCGTGTCACGCGCATGGCAAAGTCCCGTCTCACAGCGTGGTCACCGAGTTCAGCGATCCAGTGCTGATGCAAGCAGCTGCGCGACAAGCAGCGCACACCCTGGGCTTCACCCGCATGTGGAGCATCCATCCGTCGCAAATTCGGCCCATCTTGCAAGCCATGGCACCGTCTGAGAAAGACATCACCCAAGCCCTAGAGGTATTGTTGGCTGCGCAATCGGCGGGTTGGGCACCGATCAGCCACGGCGGTCATTTGCACGACCGGGCCAGTTACCGTTATTTTTGGCATCTGCTCACCCGTGCCCACCAAACTGGGCAGGCCATGGCCAGCCATGCCAGCGTTTTTTTCAAGCCTTGAGGCTGGCAAAGCCGATGCCAGTGGCCGTTGACCTTTTCATTTTCAGGAGAACCGCATGTTGAAAGCCTACCGAGAACACGCCGCTGAACGCGCCGCCTTGGGCATCCCACCGCTGCCTTTGGACGCCAAGCAAACCGCCGAATTGATTGAACTCATCAAAGCGCCCCCCGCTGGTGAAGACGCTTTCTTGATGGACTTGCTGACCCACCGCGTGCCCCCCGGTGTGGATGATGCCGCCAAGGTGAAGGCCTCGTTTTTAGCGGCTGTGGCGCATGGTGAATTGAAAGTGGGCTTGATCTCCAAGTCCAAGGCCACCGAGCTGTTGGGCACCATGGTGGGCGGCTTCAACGTTCACCCCCTCATCGAGTTGCTCGATACCGAGGTCGCGGGTGTCGCCGCTGATGCTTTGAAGAAAACCTTGTTGATGTTCGACTTCTTCAACGACTTGGCCGACAAAGCCAAAGCGGGTAACGCCAAAGCCAAAGACGTGATGCAAAGCTGGGCGGATGCCGAGTGGTTCACCAGTCGCCACGAAGTCGACAAAAAAATCACGGTCACCGTGTTCAAGGTCCCCGGCGAAACCAACACCGACGATTTGTCACCTGCGCCGGACGCCTGGAGCCGCCCCGACATTCCTTTGCACTACTTGGCGATGCTGAAAAACACCCGCGAAGGCGCAGCCTTCAAGCCCGAGGAAGACGGCAAACGTGGCCCCATGCAGTTCATTGACGATCTGAAGAAAAAAGGCCATTTGGTAGCGTATGTGGGCGATGTGGTGGGTACCGGTTCGAGCCGAAAATCAGCGACCAACAGCGTGATTTGGGCCACCGGCCAAGACATCCCCTTTGTGCCCAATAAGCGTTTCGGTGGTGTGACTTTGGGCGGCAAGATCGCCCCCATTTTCTTTAACACCCAAGAAGACTCGGGTGCCTTGCCAATCGAAGTCGATGTCTCCAAATTGGAGATGGGTGACGTGATCGACATCCTGCCCTACGACGGCAAGATTGTGAAAAACGGTGTCACCGTCGCCGAGTTCAAGTTGAAAAGCGATGTGCTGTTTGATGAAGTCCGTGCTGGTGGCCGCATCAACCTCATCATCGGCCGTTCACTCACCGCCAAAGCGCGTGAGTTTTTTGGCTTGCCTGCCTCCACCGTGTTCCGTTTGCCGTCCGTGCCTGTCAGCACCAAAGCGGGCTTCACGCTGGCGCAAAAAATGGTGGGACGCGCCGTTGGTTTGCCCGAAGGCCAAGGCGTTCGCCCTGGCACGTATTGCGAACCCAAGATGACCACGGTCGGCTCGCAAGACACCACCGGCCCCATGACCCGCGACGAGTTGAAAGACTTGGCTTGCTTGGGTTTCAGCGCCGACATGGTGATGCAGTCCTTCTGCCACACCGCTGCTTATCCCAAATCAGTGGATGTGAAAACACACCGCGAATTGCCCGCCTTCATCAGCAACCGTGGTGGCGTGTCCCTGCGCCCCGGTGACGGCGTGATCCATTCTTGGCTCAACCGCTTGTTGTTGCCCGACACCGTGGGCACCGGTGGTGACTCGCACACCCGTTTTCCCATCGGCATTTCTTTCCCTGCAGGTTCGGGCCTGGTGGCCTTCGGTGCCGCCACCGGCGTGATGCCGCTGGACATGCCCGAGTCCGTGCTGGTGCGCTTCAAAGGCGAGATGCAGCCCGGCGTCACCTTGCGTGACCTGGTACACGCGATTCCTTTGTACGGCATCAAGCAGGGTTTGTTGACCGTGGCCAAGGCCGGCAAGATCAACGCGTTCTCGGGGCGCATTTTGGAAATCGAAGGCCTGCCCAATTTGAAAGTGGAGCAAGCGTTTGAGTTGTCAGACGCGTCTGCCGAGCGCTCGGCAGCGGGTTGCACCATCAAGCTGAACAAAGAGCCCATCATTGAATACCTCCAGTCGAACGTGGTTCTGATGAAAAACATGATCGCCGACGGCTACGCCGACGCCCGCACGCTGGCGCGGCGCATCGAAAAAGTGCAGGCTTGGTTGGCCAAGCCCGAACTGCTCGAAGCCGACAAGGACGCTGAATACGCGCATCTGATTGAGATCGACATGAATGAGATCAAAGAGCCGATCCTTTGTTGCCCGAACGACCCCGACGACGCCAAGTTCTTGTCTGAGGTGGCCGGCACCAAGATCGACGAAGCGTTCATTGGGTCCTGCATGACCAACATCGGCCACTTCCGCGCAGCCGCCAAATTATTGGGTGGTCAACGCGATATCCCAGTCAAGTTGTGGGTTGCCCCACCGACCAAAATGGACGAGAGCGAACTGATCAAGGAAGGCCACTACGCTGCGTTTGGCACGGCCGGTGCCCGCACCGAGATGCCTGGCTGCTCCTTGTGCATGGGCAACCAAGCCCAGGTGCGCGAAGGGGCAACGGTGGTGTCCACCAGCACCCGCAATTTCCCCAACCGCTTGGGTAAAAACACCAACGTGTTTTTGGCCAGTGCCGAGTTGGCAGCCATTGCTTCCAAGTTGGGCCACATCCCGACCGTCGCTGAGTACCACCAAGCCATGGGCATCGTGAACCAGGATGGCGCGGCGATCTACAAGTACATGAACTTCAATCAAATTGAGGAGTATGTGGAGAACGCCAAGGGCGTGGTGGCCTGACGCGGCTGCGTCGAGGCTGGAGAGGCCATTTACAGAAGGCGTGCCAACAAGCCGCCTTCTGCTGGACCGTCTACCGGTATCCAGACGTGCGTGGGGCTGCCAGCCGCCACCTCAATCGCAGCACCGTTTTTGTCTTTCATGTGCTCGAGCTTGATGGTGCGGTTGCCGCTGGGGTGGATGATTTCAATCATGTCACCGACAGAGAATTTGTTTTTCGTTTCCACCTCGGCCCAGCCGTTGGCCACGCCGCGCACTTCACCGACAAACTGGCTGCGGTGCCCCACCGAGTGACCGGTTTCGTAATTTTGGTAGTCGTTGGCAGGCCGCCGGTCAAGCAAACCAGCGGTGTAACCCCGGTTGGCCAAACCATCGAGCTCGGTGATGAGCTCGGGGTTGAAAGGCCTGCCAGCCACCGCGTCATCGATCGCACGGCGGTAAACCTGTGCAGTGCGCGACACATAGTAAAGCGATTTGGTGCGGCCCTCGACCTTGAGTGAATCCACCCCGATCTTGGCCAAACGCTCGACGTATTCCACCGCGCGCAGGTCTTTGCTGTTCATGATGTAGGTGCCGTGCTCGTCTTCCATGATCGGCATGAGCTGACCAGGTCGGCCTTTTTCCTCCAGCAGGTAAATTTTGTCGGCTTCAGGGTGGCGCACACCATCGCCACAGGCCGAGAAGCTTTGCTCGGCTTCTTGCTGGGACTTGGCGAAGTCGAAATCGGCTTGCATCGGCACGGGCATGGCTTCACCGGTGTTGGGGTCGGTGGCGCTGGCTTGCGTGCCATAGGTCCAACGGCACGCATTGGTGCAAGTGCCTTGGTTGGGGTCGCGGCGGTTGAAATACCCCGACAACAAGCAACGGCCTGAATACGCGATGCACAAAGCACCGTGCACAAACACCTCGAGCTCCATGTCGGGGCACTCTTGGCGGATTTTTTCAATCTCATCCAAGCTGAGTTCGCGCGACAAGATGATGCGGGTCACGCCCACCTGCTGCCAAAACTTCACCGCCGCCCAGTTCACCGTGTTGGCTTGCACCGACAAATGGATCGGCACCTCGGGCCATTTCTCACGCACCATCATGATCAGACCCGGGTCGGCCATGATCAGGCCATCCGGTTTCATGGCGATCACCGGTTCGATGTCGCGCATGTAGGTGCGCACCTTGTCGTTGTGCGGCAGCAGGTTGCTGGTGACGAAAAACTTTTTGCCGCGCTGGTGCGCTTCTGCGATGCCAATGCCAATTTGCTCCAGCTTGAACTCGTTGTTGCGGGCACGCAGGCTGTAACGCGGTTGCCCGGCGTAAATCGCGTCGGCGCCAAAATCGTAGGCGGCGCGCATTTTGTCCAGCGAGCCAGCGGGCAACAAGAGTTCGGGTGCTTTGAGTAGGGTCATGTGTGAAAGCTTACATCAACAGGTGTTCGCCGGCGTTGTCGCCGCCCAGGATGACATAGTTGACTTTGCGGATATCCATCAGTTTGGTGCCGCCTGCATACGAGATGGCACTTTGCACATCTTGCTCCATTTCCACCAAGGTGTCGGCCAGCTTGCCCTTGATCGGCTCCAAGATGCGTTTACCTTCGACATGCTTGTACTCACCCTTGTTGAAGTCCGAGGCTGAGCCATAGTACTCCTTGAACATCTCGCCATCGACTTCCACGGTTTTGCCGGGGGATTCTTCATGGCCGGCAAACAGCGAACCGATCATCACCATCGATGCGCCAAACCGAATGCTCTTGGCAATGTCGCCGTGGCTGCGGATGCCGCCGTCGGCAATGATCGGCTTGGTCGCCACCCGGGCACACCACTTCAAAGCAGACAACTGCCAGCCGCCGGTGCCAAAACCGGTCTTTAGCTTGGTGATGCAGACCTTGCCTGGACCGACGCCCACTTTGGTGGCGTCGGCGCCCCAGTTCTCCAGGTCGATCACCGCTTCAGGCGTGGCCACGTTGCCAGCGATCACAAAGCTGTTGGGTAACTTGCTCTTGATGTAGGCGATCATGTCGCGCACGCTGTCGGCATGGCCATGGGCGATGTCGATGGTGATGTACTCGGGTGTCAGTCCTGACGCTGCCAGGGTGTCCACGGTGGCGCGGTCGGTGGCTTTCACACCCAAAGAGATCGAGGCATACACAGCCTTGGCGTGCATGTCTTTGACGAACTGGACGTTGTCCAAATCAAAGCGGTGCATCACATAAAAGAACCGGTGCTGTGCCATCCACAAGCAGATGTTTTCATCCACCACGGTTTTCATGTTGGCCGGTACCACGGGCAAACGGAAGCTACGCTGGCCCAAGGTGACCGACGCATCACATTCAGAACGGCTTTCAACGCGGCATTTGCGAGGCAACAACAAGATGTTGTCGTAATCGAATATTTCCATGTGTCCAAGCTCCAAAAAATAAACGGATTGAGCGCTTGGGGCTTGGTCGGTGTAGCAGGTGTCGCACCGGGCAGCAAGATTCTTGGGCTCGGTGATTGATTCTACGCAGAATCAAAACAGGCCTGCCTACAATCGACGCATGCTTTCTTCTCAAAACAGCCCATTGCTGCAGGGCTTGAACCCAGAGCAACGCTCGGCGGTCACCTTGCCGACCGAACACGCGCTCATCTTGGCCGGGGCGGGTTCGGGCAAAACCCGGGTGCTCACCACGCGGATTGCCTGGTTGCTGCAAACCCGACAAGTCGGACCGGGCGGTTTGATCGCGGTGACCTTCACCAACAAGGCCGCCAAAGAAATGCTGACCCGCTTGGGTGCGATGCTGCCAGTCAATGTGCGCGGCATGTGGATCGGCACCTTCCACGGCTTGTGCAACCGTTTTCTGCGGGCCCACTGGAAGCTGGCGAATTTGCCGCAGTCGTTTCAAATCCTGGACACCCAAGACCAGCTCTCAGCCGTCAAGCGCTTGGTCAAACAGCACCACATCGATGACGAGCGTTTCCCGCCCAAACAACTGCAATGGTTCATCGCGGGCTGCAAAGAGGAAGGCCAGCGCCCCAAGGACGTGGCGGTGCGCGACCCCGAGACGCGTCATAAGGTAGAGATCTACCAGCTCTACGAAGACCAATGCCAGCGCGAAGGCGTGGTGGACTTTGGCGAATTGATGCTGCGCAGCTATGAACTGCTGCGAGACAACCATGCCCTGCGCGAGCATTACCAACAACGGTTTCAACACATCTTGATTGACGAGTTCCAAGACACCAACCGTCTGCAATATGCTTGGATCAAGCTGCTCACCGGGGCACACAGCGCGGTCTTGGCGGTGGGCGACGATGACCAAAGCATTTACGCTTTTCGCGGCGCACGGGTGGGCAACATGGCCGACTTTGTGCGTGAGTTCGAGGTCAAGCACCAAATCAAGCTCGAGCAAAACTACCGCAGCCACAGCCATATCCTGGACACGGCCAACAAGCTGATCCAACACAACAAAACCCGGTTGGGTAAAAACCTGCACACCACCCAAGGCGCGGGTGAGCCGGTGCGGGTGATGGAGTCCACCGGCGATTTGGCCGAGGCCAATTGGATGGTGGAGGAAATCAAGCAACTGTTGCGCGATGGTCGCGATGGCGATGGCGAAAAGGGTGTGGCCAGCCGCAGTGAAGTGGCGGTGCTCTACCGCAGCAACGCGCAAAGCCGGGTGATTGAAACCGCGCTGTTCAATGCCGCCATGCCATACCGCGTCTATGGCGGCTTGCGGTTTTTTGAGCGCGCCGAGATCAAGCACGCACTGGCCTATTTGCGCTTGTTGGAAAACCCACGCGACGACACCAGTTTCATGCGGGTGGTGAATTTCCCACCGCGCGGCATCGGTTCGCGCAGCATCGAGCAGTTGCAAGACGCGGCGCAGGCGCAAGGCTGCGCATTGCATGACGCGGTCAGCCTGATCGCAGGCAAGGCCGGTGCCAATTTATCCGCGTTTGTCGCCAAGCTCGATGTGTTGCGTGAGCATACCCACGGCCAAACACTCAGGCAAATCATCGAGCTGATGCTCGACCACAGCCAGTTGATTGAGCACTATCTGGCCGAGCGCGAAGGCGCAGACCGGGTGGAAAACTTGCAAGAATTGGTCAACGCGGCAGAGAGTTTTGTGTCCCAAGAAGGCTTTGGCAAAGACGCGGTCGCCTTGCCGGTGGATGAAGCCCTGCAAAGCCAAGCCGCCCTGGGGCAGGGCACACGGGCTGACCTCGAAACCGGTGAAACACTCTCTCCTTTGGCGGCTTTCTTGTCGCATGCGGCCCTTGAATCGGGTGACAACCAAGCCCAAGCAGGGCAAGACGCGATCCAACTCATGACGGTGCATGCCGCCAAAGGACTGGAGTTCGACTGCGTGTTCATCACCGGCTTGGAGGAGGGTTTGTTTCCCCATGAAAACGCCATGAGTGATTTCGATGGCTTGGAAGAAGAACGCCGCCTCATGTATGTCGCGATCACGCGAGCGCGCAAGCGGCTGTACCTGAGCCATTCGCAAACCCGCATGTTGCACGGCCAGACCCGCTACAACATCAAGAGCCGATTTTTCGACGAGATGCCTGAGCACACCATGAAGTGGTTGACGCCGAAAACCGGTGTCCCCCAGCAGGCAACTTGGGGTTCGCGTCCTTCACATTTTGGCCAAAGCGACAGTGCGCGAGCGGGGTTTCAGGGCGGCACTGCCCCAAGCGTGCCGCAACGCGCGGCACCACAAGCCATGGGTCCCAACGCATGGGTACGTGCTGGTTTGCAGGTGTTTCATGCCAAGTTTGGCGAAGGTGCGGTGGTATCTGTTGAGGGCTTGGGAGACGATGCGCGGGCTCAAGTCAAATTCAATCGCCATGGGCTCAAGTGGCTTGCCTTGTCGGTGGCCAAACTCACACAGGTCTAGTCATCCAGCACGGTTTCGTTGACAAAGCAGGCGCGAAAACTGAAGTAGCTCGAGGTGAAGAACATGGCGGCCAGCAACATCACCGCCGGCAGTATCAGCGCCATGGACAATTGGCCATCCTGCAAAATGATGCCGAGCAAACTCAAGAGCAAACTCGTGGCAGAAAAAATACCCACCCAGGTCAGCACAAACATCAAAAAAGCCCGCCAATTACTGATACATGCCATCGCGCTGAAGAACAGGCTTTTGGCCACCGGTTGACCATGCCAATGGACCAAGGCAGGGGCATGCCAAAACAGTGCTGACAGCGGGAAATACATGACCATAGAGAAGATCGCTGCATTTTGGAAGCTCTCATCCAAGACATTGCTGTCTTCCAGGGTTCCACCCAGCAGGTACATGCGCGCAAAATCGCCGCCATCAAAAACCGCCGATAACAGCAAAACCACGACGAACAGCAAGGCGTAGACCAGACCCATGCCGAGCATGCGTTTGCTTTTCTCGGTACCTTGCAAAAAAGCAATGAAGAGAATGCGCGGCATCGGAAACCGACCCATGTCCGCTTCTCGCGCAGCGGCCATCAAGCCCAGCGACAGTCCTGGCAGGATGAGCAAGCCCAAGAATGTCCCCACGTAAGACAACAGGGAGGACAAAGAAATCAAGCCGGTGAACAAAAAAAACAAACCGCTCAGCGCAAAAGCCTGACGCCAAAACGTTTTGATGCCTTGGCGAACCCAAGCGGTGCCGGTGCGGGCGGTAACAATTTGGAGTTTCATGGGGCTAGAGTGTGACAGGGGCTGAGAGCCGTTTGTGCAACACCCTTTCAAAATGGTCTGGATCGTGTGCTTGCAGCATGCTGGCCTCGCGGGGCAAGTGGAAATCCCATAAGCGCGAAATCCAAAACCGCAATGCCGCGGCGCGCAGCATCGGGTTAAACAACTGGCGTTCAGCGGCTTGCAAGGGTCGCAGGCTTTGGTAGGCGTCGAGCATGGCCTGCAAGCGTTGGTCATCCATGCTGCCGGTGTCCAAGTCTATGCACCAATCGTTGATGCACACACCCAGGTCAAACAACCAGTGGTCTACACCTGCGAAATAAAAGTCAAACACCCCGCTCAAACTGTCACCGACAAACATCACGTTGTTGCGAAACACATCGGCATGCACCGGGCCGCGCGGCATGGCGGTATAGCCAGACAGGCCACTGACATGGTTTTGAAATGCCAATTCGTGGGACAGCAACTGGGTTTGTGTTTGGCTCAAAAACGGCAGGATTTGCGGCACGGTTGCATTCCACCAAGCCAAGCCACGCAAATTGAGTTGCTGTTTCTCATAACCAAGCGCTGCCAGGTGCATCTGCGCCAAGTGACGACCCATGGCGGCGCAATGCACCGCTTGGGGCGCCAGCTGTGACTCACCCTTCAAGCGGTTGACCACCGCAGCCGGTTTGTCCAGCAGGGTCAACAAAATATCACCATGGCAGTTCGATTGCGGGTCGGGCACTGCGATGCCCTGGTCTGCCAGGTGTTTCATCAAATACAAATAAAACGGCAATTGCGCATGGTTCAAGCGCTCGAACACGGTCAGCACGTATTCGCCTTGATCGGTGGTCAGAAAATAGTTGGTGTTTTCGATGCCGCTGCTGATGCCCTTTAAAGACACCAATGCCCCAATGTGCAATTGCGTCAGCAAATCGCGGGCAAGCTGTTCTGGTACTTCTGTGAAAACGGCCATGGAATCGAAGGGGGTGGGAGACAGTGCTTGCCAATGAATGCAAAGATTGTAGGCACAATCCCTTCCATGCAAGACTCACACACCCTGTTGCTGGTTGACGGTTCCAGCTATTTGTACCGCGCTTTTCACGCCATGCCCGATTTGCGGGCCGATCGCAATGACCCCGCCAGCCAGGCGACGGGCGCGATTCGTGGCATGGTCAATATGCTGCAAAGCCTGCGCCGCGAATACCCGACGCACCACGCGGTGTGCGTGTTCGATGCCAAAGGCCCCACTTTCCGCGACGACATTTACCCCGCTTACAAAGCCACGCGCTCGGCCATGCCCGACGATTTGCGCAGCCAAATCGAGCCGATCCACCGCTTGGTGCGCCTCATGGGCTGGCCATTGCTCGACGTGCCCGGTGTCGAGGCCGACGATGTGATCGCCACCTTGGCTCAGATGGCGGCCCAACAAGGCGTGCAAGTCATCGTCTCCAGCGGCGACAAAGACCTGAGCCAATTGGTCAACGAGCAGATCACCATCGTCGACACCATGAACGGAAAAAAGCGGGATGTGGCTGGCGTGACCGAAGAGTTTGGTGTGCCACCCTCTCTCATGATCGACTACCAAACCTTGGTGGGCGACACCGTGGACAACGTGCCAGGGGTGGCCAAAGTGGGACCGAAAACCGCGGCGAAATGGCTGACCGAATACGGCTCCCTTGAGGCTTTGCTGGCCCATGCACACGAGATCAAAGGCGTGGCCGGTGAAAACCTGCGCCAAGCCGTTGATTGGTTGCCCACGGGCCGCCAACTGGTCACCATGAAAACCGATTGCGACTTGAGTGCCCACCTCGCGGGTCTGCCTGCCCTGGATAGCCTGGTCATGCAAGCACCCGACCGTTCGGGCTTGATCGATTTTTACAAGCAATACGGCTTCAAGGGCTTGGTGTCATCCTTGGAAGGCGTTGAGGGCGCTGAGCCTGCCGCCAAAGCCGCCCGTGGCCTGTTGAACGATTCGGGCACGGGCGAGGTGGGTGGGTTGTTCGATGAACCCGCACCTGCGGTGAGCACCGAGGTGCAGTACGACACGGTGCTGGATTGGGCGAGTTTGGATGCGTGGTTGCAAAAAATCGATGCTGCCGACCTGGTGGCCTTGGACACCGAAACCACCTCGCTGGCAGAGATGCAAGCGCAGATTGTGGGCATCAGCCTGAGCATCTCGCCAGGTGCTGCTGCTTACATCCCCTTGGGCCACAACGCCGCCGATGCGCCCACGCAATTGCCCCTGAATGAAGTGCTGGCCAAGCTCAAGCCGTGGTTGGAAAACCCGTGCAAACACAAGCTGGGACAGCATGTGAAGTACGACCGCCATGTGTTGGCCAACCATGGCATCGAGGTGCAAGGCTATGTGCATGACACCATGCTGCAAAGCTATGTGCTGGAGGTGCATAAACCGCATGGCTTGGAGAGCCTGGCTTTGCGTCATTTGGGTCGCAAAGGTTTGTCCTTTGAAGACCTGTGTGGCAAGGGCATGCATCAAATCTCGTTCGCCCAAGTGGATCTGGCGCAAGCTTCGCACTATGCATGCGAGGATGCGGACTTCACCTTGGCTGTGCACCAGCGCCTGTGGCCGCTGCTGCAGGCAGATGACAAACTCCATTTCATCTACCAACTCGAGATGCAAAGCAGCGAAGCCTTGTTTCGTATCGAGCGCAACGGTGTCTTGATTGACGCACCGACCTTGGCACTGCAAAGCCACAGCCTGGGCCAACGCATCATGCAACTCGAACAAGACGCGTATGTCATCGCTGGACAACCCTTTAACCTGGCCAGCCCCAAACAACTCGGTGAACTCTTTTTCGACAAACTGGGTCTGCCGGTCATCAAGAAAACCGCCACCGGTGCGCGCAGCACGGACGAAGAAGTGTTGGAGAAATTGGCCGAGGACTATCCCTTGCCCGCCAAAATTTTGGAACACCGTTCCTTGAGCAAACTCAAAGGCACCTACACCGACAAACTCGCGCTGTTGGCCAACCCTGGTACCGGCCGGGTGCACACCCATTACGCGCAAGCGGTGGCGGTCACCGGGCGTTTGTCGAGCAATGACCCGAATCTGCAAAACATCCCGATCCGCACGCCCGAGGGACGCAAGGTGCGCGAAGCCTTTGTTGCGCCTGCCGGTTGCGTGATTGCCAGCGCCGACTACAGCCAAATCGAGTTGCGCATCATGGCCCACATCAGCGACGACCCAGCCCTGCTCAAAGCCTTTCACGATGGCTTGGATGTGCACAAAGCCACGGCTGCCGAGATTTTTGGCCTCACCCCCGACACCGTGAGCAGCGAGCAAAGGCGTTACGCCAAGGTGATCAACTTCGGTTTGATTTATGGCATGAGCGCTTTTGGTTTGGCCAAGGCGCTGGGCATCGACAACACGGCGGCCAAAAACTACATCGAGCGCTACTTCCAGCGCTTTGCCGGTGTCAAGCGGTACATGGACGACACCCGTGCCCAAGCCAAAGCCCAGGGCTATGTGCAAACCGTGTTCGGCAGGCGTTTGTATTTGCCCGAGATCAATTCACCCAATGGCCCGCGCCGCAGCGGTGCCGAGCGTGCCGCGATCAATGCACCCATGCAAGGCACGGCGGCCGACCTGATCAAGCTCAGCATGGTCAAGGTGCAGCAGGTGTTAGATGCGCAGCACAGGGGCACGCGGATGATCATGCAGGTGCACGACGAGTTGGTGTTCGAGGTGCCTGAGTCAGAGGTGGAGTGGTTGCGTGTGGAAATCCCCCGCTTGATGGCGGGCGTGGCTGACTTGAAAGTCCCTTTGCTCGCCGAAGTCGGCATGGGTGCCAATTGGGACCAGGCCCACTAGGCTCATTTCACCGATGCAGGAACCGCCATCGCGGCACCCTGGATGCATGAGTCCACGGGCAGGCCAAGCGGTAGAACGAAAGAATGCAATGGGTGAGTTGAAACATCATGGTGAATCCATAAAAAGTAATACTTAAATTACTTTAAATCGATTTGCATTGAAAAATACGTACCCAAGGCCACATATATCGGCAAATTTGTTAATTTACGACAATTTATTTCATTTTCCCCGGGACGTCTGCCCAACGCGGCCTTTCGCCAGGCCTGGGGCCGGGTGGGGGTGCGTCTCGGGCGGGGCGCATAATTCCAGTGCTCAAGCCTGACCTCGAACCCTGATTCCCTGAAAGACCGCATGAACCCGATTCACGTCACTGATGCCCAAGCCCTGTTGGCCCCAACGCCTGGATGGAGCACCGCTGATCGACGCACTTGGCTCAAGACCGCTGTGGGGGTGGGCTACGCCGCCTCGGCGTGGCCGGTGATGGGACAAACCGCGGTGAAAACCTCGGGCGAAGGCTTGCTGCATGGCGAGGTGATGATCGACGTGGCGGGTTTTCACATGCCGGCCTACCGCAGCGCCCCTGCAAGCAAAACCAACCTGCCCGTGGTGTTGGTCGTGTCAGAAATTTTTGGTGTGCACGAATACATCGCTGACATCACCCGCCGCTTGGCACATCAAGGCTATTTGGCGATCGCCCCCGAGTTGATGTTGCGCCAGGGAGACCCAGGCAGCTATGGCGAGATGGGCAAGTTGATCGCCGAGGTGGTCTCCAAGGTCCCCGATGCGCAGGTGATGAGCGATTTGGATGCCTGTGTAGCCTGGGCCGCGAAGAACGGCGGCAACACTGCCAAACTGGGCATCACTGGTTTTTGCTGGGGTGGACGGATCACCTGGCTGTATGCCGCGCACCAACCCAAAGTGAAAGCGGGCGTGGCTTGGTATGGTCGCTTGCTTGGTCAAACCTCAGCGCTCACGCCTGAACACCCCATCGACTTGACCGCCAAATTGCATGCGCCGGTGCTGGGCTTGTACGGCAGCGCTGACAGTGGCATACCGGTGGACAACATCGACACCATGAAAGTCGCCTTGGGCCAAGGCAGTCCATCCGCCCGGGCCAGTGCGTTTCAGGTCTACGCGGATGCGCCGCACGCCTTTCATGCCGACTACCGCCCGAGCTACCGTGAAGCCGCAGCCAAGGACGGATGGTCACGCCTGTTGGCTTGGTTCAAGCAGCATGGCTTGGCTTGACACGGGTCACCCAGGATGGAGTTAGGACAGATGAGCATCACTTTGTGGGCCACCATCGTAGGCACCTTGAGTGCCGGTGTGGGCAGTGTCTTGCTTGCTGCGTTGCTGGCGCGCGCGGTGTTGGGGCGTTTCACCCAACATCTCTTGAGTTTGGCAGCAGGTGCATTGCTAGCCACTGCCTTCATGCACTTGTTGCCCGAAGCTTTCGAGACAGGCATCACGCCTCATGTGCTCTTCATGACCTTGTTACTGGGCTTGGTGTTTTTCTTTTTATTGGACAAAGCCGAGTTGTGGCACCACGGCCATGAGCATGGACATGCCCACGCAGATCACCACACGCATGAAGCACACGCCCATGGGCTTCATGGTGCTGACACCTCAGAAGCCGACAAGGGATTTGCAGGCAGTTGGGCGGTGCTGGCCGGCGACAGCGTGCACGCATTTGGCGACGGTATTATGGTCGCTGCGGCCTTCATGACCGACATCCGTTTGGGTACGGCTGCATCGGTCGCCGTGCTGGTGCATGAAATCCCGCACCACATGGGCGACTTGGCGGTGTTGCAACGCGGCTTTGGCCAAGGACGCGGGGCCTTGCTCAAGTTGTGCATGGCCGGTGGCGTCACGGTGCTGGGCGGCTTGTTGGGTCACTTCTTGATTGAAGGGCACCAAGCTTGGTTGCCCTTCATGCTGGTGGTGGCCAGCAGCAGTTACGTCTATGTGGCCTTGGCTGACTTGATTCCCCAATTGCAAAAACGCTTGTCTGCACCTGCGACGGCCATGCAAGTGCTATGGCTGTTTGCTGGCATTGCACTGGTCACCACTGCCACCGAGTTGATGCATATTCATTGAAAGATATCCATGGAATTTAATGAGCTGATCAAAGCCCGTAAAAGCCTTCGCGGTTTGGCTTGTGTCATCAACGGCCAAGGCATCATGCCATCCAAAGTTGTGCGTGAACACGCAGGCATTCAAGTCGGTGCGAGAGGACAGTGAAAAGTTTGTTCGCTTTGTGGGTTTCAACTGAATCACTTACAACAAACGCTCAATCAGCCAAAACAAGGCGATCAGGAAAACCGCCACTGAAATCCACCGTGTCAGCCATGCCTTGGACTGGTCACTGCGTGCCAACAGGACGATCGGGATACCCACTGCCAGCACAGCAGCAATTTGTCCCAGCTCAACCCCAATGTTGAAGGCCACCAAGGCCTCTATGAAATACAAGTGAGACAGACCCAGCTCACGCAGGCCATTGGCAAAGCCCATGCCATGAATCAGACCAAACACGAGCGCCAATTTCCAATGGCTGAAGACGATGCGTTTTTGCAAATTCAAGGCGGCCGACAGCATGATCGACAAAGCAATGGTTGACTCGATCCATCGTGATGGCAGGGTGATCCAGTCCATCACCGAGGCCAGCAAAGTGACCGAGTGCGCCAGGGTGAATGCGGTGATCACCTTGAGGGCAAACCATCCCGCGGCACGGGCGCCAACCCTGCTGGTGTCTGATCCCCGGTGCAGCAGCATCAGGCCCGGCAACAGCAAGGTGAACAAAAACAACAGGTGGTCAGGACCACCCCAAATATGCAGGGCACCTTCTTGCGTGAACAAAGCCAAGGTAGCCCAGCGCTTGGATTCACCCAAGGCAACCCGCTGGGTATCTTTGCTGGAATCGAAGACCGACGAGATTTCTTCTTGCCCCAGCCGCAGCTTGAAAAAGGCGCGACCGAGTTTGTCGTTTTGGTTGAAAAACCCATAGCGCACCACCACAAAGCGCACCGGCACTGGGATGCTCGGCCCGTTGAAGCTTTGCCGCAGATACAAACCATCGTTACGCAGCACCACCGACTGATCGATGAAGTCCAAGGCATGTGTTTGCTCGTTGATATCCACCACCAATGAGGACTGAATGATCTGGGTGATGGCGGCTTGTTTGGCCTGCAGTTGCTCAGGGGTGGGCGTGGAAGTGGGCGTGTCTGTGCTGGCTTGCGCCGTGTTTTGCAACAAATTGTCCAGGTCTCGGACGATGAAATCAATGTCGACGCGCAGTTGGCCATTGACCTCGGTCACAGAAAGATAGCTGTTGCCCGTTTGGTGCGCTGACACAGGTGTTGCCACCAACAACACCATGAGCAACAAACCCGTGGTTGCTTGTTGGAGCCATGTATTCATCATTTGCAAAAAGGTAGTCATGGCTTGGTCAAAAGTTTTTCAGGGCCTCAAGTGTCAGAGGTTTGAGGCTTTTCGGAAACTGGTTGCGCAACTGGGTCAGCAGTTGCTTGAATTTTTGACGCCCTTCAGCAGGCGCAAGCACTTGTTGATCGATGGCTTGCAGCGTGTGAATGGCTTGAATGAACTGCACCTCTTCCTGGTTGACGATCGGGTCCTTGGATTTGAGCAAGGTTTCGCCTATTTCAAGCAGCTGGATGAGTTCTTCGCGGGTTTGTGACAAGGGCTTGAGCGGGTTGTCTGTGAAGCTGTCGTAAAACTGGTTTTTGAACAACCGGTAGGCCGCCAAGCTTGCATACCCGGCTTTGGGATGGAGCGACAAAGCACTGCGGTAATGTTCCAAGGGAGACAAGTACGAACCGATTTGCGTGGACTTGTGCAGTGTGAACCCCCCACGGGCCAACTCGGCCAGCAGCACGCTTGACTCCAACCCATTGACGGCGCCATGGCTTTGAATGTCTTCGTTGAATAAATCGCGAATCTCATCCAAGGTGCTCGCCATGGTGAAGTGCGCCTTGGCTTTGTCGACCACCGAGCTTGACGAAGCCAGCACTTGCTGGGTTTGCTGCAATGTCAACATGAAGCGCTGACGTGTGTCGGTGGTGATCGAGTCGTGCGCCCAACCGCTCAGGCTGCAGGCACACCCCAGCAACCAAGCGCAGACACACAGACAGTCCTTGAATCTCATGGCTCGGCTGGGGCTGGTGGTGGTTCCAATTTCTCGCCACGGTAATGCGCCAGCGCACCAGGATGCAGTGCCATGCCAAACCGGGGGATGGCCGGCTTGAGCAACTTGAGGCTGCTGGCTGATTCCATCAATGCCGTGGTGAGCAAATACGCATGGTAGAGCGGCAAATCCGGACGAGTGACCAGCAGGTGCTGACCGTCATCGACCAAGATGTCGAGCTGCATGGGTGCAAATTCGGCAAAGGGCGCAGCGCCCGAGGACATTTGTTGTGCATGGGCATGCGACAACACCGCAAGCTTGATCTGGTCTGTTTTGAGCAAACTGGCGGTGCGGGTCATTTGGTGGGCGCGGCTCACCATGGCACGGCTCAAGGGCAGATTCAGACGCAACACCGCGACCCAGGCTTCGCCGGTGTTGTCCCCGGCTTCATCTTCCAGCGAGGTCATGATTTGTAAATTGCGCTTGCGAAAAACATTCCAAAAACGATAGGGCGTATGCGCCAAGACCACGGTGACAGGCAAAGCTGCCAGGGTCAGTCCGAGTGAGAGTTTGGATAGTAATGAGCGTCTATGCATTGACAAGGTTCCAAAAAAAAGAGCGAGGTTCACTCGCTCTTTTTGGTGAGGATGAAAAGAATTACTTCTTGCCGAAAATTTCCATCGGGCAAATGGTCGTCACAGCATAGTTGGGCACGTCGACCACGTTGCTGATGCGCAAGTCGCAGGCCACGCTGGCAACCACCAGGGCTTGCTCTTTGCTCAAGCCTTTGGTGGCCATCAACCAGTCGATCATGGCGATCATGGAATTGCGTGCAGCCAAAGTCAAGTCGTTGGACAAGTTGGTCAGTGGTTTGATTTTTTCGCTGTCAAGGTAAGCCCACTGGGGTGGTACTTCACCCGCTTTTTTCAGGGGATAACCAACCACGGCGTGGAAGCTGTCAGGCTCCAATTTCTTGATTTGTGAGCCGCCTTCGAACATGGGTTGTTTGACCAAGGAGGCCATCCCCTTGCGGATTTCGGTGGAAACCGTCACAACGGCACCCATTTCAATGGCGGTACCTGCCACTTCACCATCGCCTTGTGCGTAGTGCACATCACCAATGAAGAAGCCGCAGCCGTCGATGTAGCAGGGCAAAAGCAATGTGGTGCCTTCAACCATTTGCTTGACGTCCATGTTGCCGCCGTTTTCACGGGGAGGCACGGTGCGCAGGCATTTGTCTTTGTGTGAACCATTGGGGCCGCAAATCTCAGCAGGACGAGCACTGATGGGTTGAGGGGGCAATGCGACACCGCCAGCAGCACCCAGTTGGCTCTCGCGGGCCAGCCATTTTTCAACTTCTTCTTCGCCTGGCATCACGCCAACCGAGCCCATGAAGCCGTTCATGGGGATGCGCACGCCGGGCAACTGGGCAGAAACAGCCTCATAGCGGTTCAGCTTCCAGTTGGCCACATAAGGATCGGGAAACATGTCGGGCAAAAACCCAAAGCCAGGAATCAGCGTGGTGTAGCCGTATTCATTGGGGTTGATGTCAATCAGTTTGATCGCCAACACATCGCCGCGCTTGGCGCCTTCGATGTAGATGGGGCCGGTCATCGGGTGAATCAAATTGGTGTCAATGGCCGTGACATCTTTAGGCTGGGAATTGATATTGAGTTTGGAATCCAAGGCGTCCCGTGTGTGAACCACGATCAAGTCGCCGGGTTTGGCACGAGCGACTGGTTTGATGGCCGGGTGATAGCGGTTGAAACAGTTGGGGTCATTTTCGCACTGCTCGCCCTTTTTCTTCACTTCGACGATGGTTTGTGTCTTGACATCAGTGGTGTCGGCGAGGACCGGCATTGCAAAGCAGCTCAAAAGCATCCAAACAAGCGTGGTTTTTTTGATTGACATGGAGTTCCTTGTTTAAAAAATCATTGAATAGACAATATAACTCATGGACTTGCAGTTAAAGCATTTGGACTTTATTTCCCTGTTAAAACCATTTGAATCATATGGTTTTAACGGTTTTCATGGGTAAGCCAGGCGTGTTGCACCAGTCACTCCAACTGCCAGCATACAAGGCGGGCCGGCCCAGGCCAGCCACTTCCATCGCCAACACATTCGGGATGGCGCTGATGCCACTGCCGCAGTGGTGCACCACGCTGTTGGCATCCCTCCCATTCAGCAAGGCTTCAAATTCGGCCTTCAAAACCGCCGGGCTTTTCATGAAGCCCTCTGGCGTGAAGTTGCTGGTGAACGGACGGTTCAACGCCCCCGGAATGTGGCCCGCCACCGGATCGAAAGGCTCGGTCTCCCCTTTGAATCGAGCAGGGGCCCGCGCGTCCACAATGGTTTGTGTGGGCTTGCCCAAAGCCGCAGACACATCGGCTGTGAGTTTCAACGCCACCAAGCTGTCTCGCAATGGAAAGGATGTGGCTTTCACAGAAGCTGCAGGGCCATGGGCAACTGCACCACCCGCCGCCACCCAAGCTTGCAACCCCCCATCCAGCACCGCCACAGCTTCATGGCCGCACCACTTGAGCATCCACCACAAACGGCCACAGTAGTTCATGGCTTGGCGGTCATACACCACCACTTGTGTTGGCGCGTCAATGCCGCAGCTGCCGAGCCAGTTGGCAAAGTGTTCACGGTTAGGCAGTGGATGCCGACCGCCATTCACCGCCAAGGCTTTGTCGTGCGTCGCCAAGTCGGTGTTGATGTCGGCGAACAGCGCACCAGCGATGTGCTGCGCTTCAAATTGAGCGCGGCCGGCGGCTGCGTTGGTCAAATCGGCACTGCAATCGATGACCACCACAGGGCCATTCAAAGCTTGCAGTTCGCTCACAGAAATCAAGGTGGTGTGCATGCTCAATGCTCCTCTGCAGGGGAATCGGGAACCGCGCGGGTGCGCAGCACGGTGGAGGCCACGCCGCTGGCGATGATCAGCCACATGCCCAGCCAGCCCATGGTGGGCAGTTGCTCTTCAAACAACAGCATGCCGTAGAGGGCGGCAAACACAATACCCGCGTATTGCAAATTGGCCACCACCAAGGTGGAGCCGCGTGAAAACGCCAAGGTGAGACAAACCTGACCCAAGGAGGCCAAGAGGCCAATCGGCAGCAGCCACACCGCGTGGCCCCAGTCCCATGTGGACAAGCCGGTGACCGTCATGCCCAACAGACCCGCCACGGTGGTGCCCAGGGCAAAGTAAAAAACAATCCGCGTGATGGGCTCGCCGGTGCGGCCCAAGGCCATCACATGCATGTAGGCGAAAGCGGCAAAAAAACCAGAGATGAGGCCGACCAAACCAGCGAACAATTGGTTTTGCTCGATGGTCGGACGCAGCATCATGACCACACCCACAAAGCCTGTCAGAACGGCCAACACCAAGGGCCCTTGACGGCGCATGTCATGTCCGCTGCCAGTGAGTGTGCCCATCAAACTGCCGCCCACCAAAAACGCCGCAATCCACACACTGCTCATGTAGTTCAAGGTCATGGCCGTGGCCAAGGGGAGTTTGCCAATGGCATAAAACCAAGCACCCAAGGAGGTGACGCCAACAATGCTGCGCCAAAAGTGCATGGCAGGAATGGACGTGCGGAGGGAGGTGCCTGCGTAGCGGGCAAAAGCCGCGACAAAGCCCAAGCTGATCAGGCCCCGAAAGAACACCAATTCACTGGCGTGAAAATAAACGGAGGCGAATTTCACGCACACGCTCATGCTGGCCAACAAGGCTGCGGCCAGCAGCATCCACAGGGCTTGCATTAAGGCTGAACGTTCATGTGCTGGTGGTACCACTCATGAAACTGTTGCATGCCGTCTTCCATCGGGCTTTGGTAGGGGCCGATTTCGTTGTCACCGCGTTGCATCAGAGCCCAGCGGCCTTGGTCCATGCGTTCGGCAATCTCATCGTCTTCGATGCAGGTTTCCATGTAGGCCGCGCGTTGCGCCTCGACAAACTCACGCTCGAAAGCCACGATTTCTTCCGGATAGAAGAACTGCACCATGTTCATGGTTTTACGCGGCCCCATGGGATGCAAGCTGGAAACGGTCAGCACATGCGGGTACCACTCGACCATGACATGGGGGTAGTAGGTCAGCCAAATTGCGCCGTGGGGTGGAACCGCCCCTTGGTTGTATTTCAACAAGGCATCGTGCCAGCGTTCATAGGTGGGGCTACCCGCTTTGCCCAGACGGTTGGCCACGCCCACGGTTTGCACCGAGTATTCATTTTTGAATTCCCATTGCAGATCGTCACAGGTGACAAAGTTGCCCAGGCCTGGGTGGAACGGACCGACGTGGTAGTCCTCCAAGTACACCTCGATGAAGGTTTTCCAGTTGTAGTTGCACTCGTGCAACTCGACATGGTCCAGGGCGTAGCCCGTGAAGTCGAGTTGACTGCGCGGACCCATGTGGGCCAAATCGGCCTCGATGTCGCGACCGTTGTCCTCAAACAGCAAGCCGTTCCACTCGCGCAACTTGTAGTTGTTCAGGCTCAGACAAGGGTCTTGCTGGAAATGCGGCGCACCCAGCAACTGGCCGTTGGTGGCGTAGGTCCAGCGGTGCAAGGGGCAAACGATGTTGCCGCCCATGGCACGGGCAGGGTCGTTCAGGTTGCCACGGCCTTTGAGCATCACTGCTTGGCGGTGACGACAAATGTTGGAGATGAGTTCAATGCCTTGAGCGTTGCGCACCAAAGCGCGGCCCTCGTGTTCTTGTGGCAAGGCCATGAAATCGCCCACCTCGGGGACCGCCAAAGCGTGACCCACGTAACGCGGCCCTTGCTGAAACAAGTTTTGTATTTCGAACTGGTACAGCGTTTCGTCGAAATAACTTGAAACTGAGAGTTGGCCAGAGGCCTGCTGCAGCTGAAGACTTAAATCAGACATGGAACGTCCTGACCTAAAGACCCCCCACAGGGAGATGATTAAAAAAACTGGCGAATCGCCAGAGGGATCGAAATTGTAGCCCCGTTCAAGCCCACCCCTACAATCGCGTCAAAACCATACAGCAAACCCATGAACAAGGCCGCTACCCCGACATCCACTGCCCCTCAACCCGATTCGGCACCCGCCAGTTACGAGGACGGCTTGAAAGAGTTGGAGCAGTTGGTGGCCCTGCTCGAGTCTGGCCAGATGCCGCTGGCTGACCTGCTGAAAACTTACCAGCGCGGGGCCTTTTTGCTCAACCATTGCCGCCAGCAATTGCAGGCGGTAGAGGATCAAATACAGGTGCTCGAAGCCGGCAGCTTGAAACCCTGGACCGGCGAATGAGCGGCTTTGACATCACGGGTTGGAGCCAGGCGCACTTGCATGCTCTCGAACGCGCCCTTGACACATGGGTGCCAGTCGACGCGCCGGCCCGCCTAGGCCAGGCCATGCGCTACGCGGTGCTCGATGGCGGCAAACGGTTACGGCCTTTGCTGGTGTTGGCCAGCATGGAAGCTGTGAGTCACGCGCAGCGCCAGCCCTGGATGCATGACGCGGCCATGCGTGCTGCCTGCGCCATGGAATTGATCCATGCTTATTCTTTGGTGCATGACGACATGCCGTGCATGGACAACGATGTACTGCGCCGTGGCAAGCCAACAGTGCATGTGCAGTTTGGCCAGGCCCAGGCCTTGTTGACCGGCGATGCCTTGCAAAGCCTGGCGTTTGAGTTGCTCACGCCTGCGCAATCAGAGATTCCCCCGCAGGTACAAGCGCAGTTGTGCGGCAATTTGGCGCGTGCGGCTGGGCATGCCGGCATGGCAGGTGGACAAGCGATCGATTTGGCCAGCGTGGGCTTGCAATTGAGCGCCGATGAATTGCGGCAAATGCACCGTTTCAAAACCGGTGCCTTGCTCGAAACCAGCGTGGTGATGGGGGCTTTGTGCGGCCAGGCCAGTGCGCATCTGCAGCCACACTTGCTGCAATTTGGCCAGGCCCTGGGTGTGGCGTTTCAAGTGGTGGACGACATCTTGGATGTGACCACCGACGCATCGGTTTTGGGTAAAACCGCCGGCAAGGACGCCGCCAACGACAAACCCACTTATGTGTCTTTGCTCGGTTTGGACGGTGCACGTGCTCAGGCCAAGAAACTGGCTGACCAGGCGCACCATGCACTGGTGCAAAGTCGATTGCCAGACACCCATGCACTGCAGGCATTGGCTGCTTGGGTATTGCAACGTCAGCATTGAATCAACAGGGAGAATCACATGGGATTGTTTTCAGTGGGATTGGTTTTGTTCTTGGGTGTCCATTCCCTGCGTGTTTTTGCCGAGGGTTGGCGCAGCGGTTTGCAAGCGCGTATGGGTGACAACATGTTCAAGCTGTTTTACAGCTTGGCTTCCCTGCTCGGCTTGGTGCTGATGGTCTACGGCTATGGGCTGGTACGCTGGGACAGCCCCATGCTTTGGCTGCCACCGGTTGGTACGCGCCATGCGGCTGCGTTGTTGATGCTGGTGTCCCTGGTGCTGCTGGTGGCCGCTTATGTGCCCCACAACATTTTCAAACAGCGCTTGCGCCACCCGATGGTGTTGTCTGTCAAGGTTTGGGCCTTGGCCCACCTGTTGGCCAATGGGCGTGTGGCTGACATGTTGCTGTTTGGCGGGTTTTTGGTCTGGTCGGTATTGGTTTTTCGGGCCAGCCGCCAACGTGACCGTTTGGCTGCGCTGGCCCAGCCAGCCGATGCCCCCCAATCGCTGATCGACCCCCAAGCAGCCAGCCAGTCCACTCCTGAGCCCATGACACCAGTGGCCAACCACAACGCACGGGTGATCCTGATCGGCGTGGTGGTCTGGACCCTGCTCATGTTTGGCGGTCACAAATGGTTGTTTGGGGTCAGTCCACTGGGCATGTGAACCGTTCAGCATCCAAAGCCTAGGACAAACCCTAGGTGCATTGCAATTGACAAACCCTTGTGTCATGTTAAATTGACACTCGTGCATGTCGTTCTGAATGGTCAGGGCGATGTATGTCACGCCGCCTGCGGGGGTTCCCATGTCCATGTTGACTCGCATCGAAACTGCGCTCGAACTGCATTTCACCCTCACGCACACCCGCAGTGCCCCGCCCCGCTTGATGTCCGCCATGCGCCATGCGGTGTTTCCTGGCGGCGCTCGCATCCGCCCGCAACTGTGTTTGGCGGTGGCCAAGGCCTGCGGTGAAGACGATGCCGCCCTCACCGATGCAGCGGCGACTGCGATCGAACTGTTGCACTGCGCCTCCTTGGTGCATGACGACATGCCTTGCTTTGACGATGCCGACATCCGGCGTGGCCAGGTCACGGTCCATAAACAATTTGGCGAACCGCTGGCTTTGTTGACCGGCGACGCCCTGATTGTCATGGCTTACCAAGTGTTGGCCCGAAGCGGTCGCCAGCATCCTGCTCGCTTGGTCGAGCTGTTGGCCACGATTTCCGACGGCGTGGGCGCGCCCGACGGCATCGTCGCTGGCCAGGCCTGGGAATGCGAAACCCGGGTGGCGTTGAGCCAATACCAACGCGCCAAAACCGGTGCGCTGTTTGTGGCTGCCACCATGGCTGGCGCGCAGTCTGCTGGGGTGGACCCCAGGCCATGGCGTGCCTTGGGTGACACCTTGGGCGAGGCCTACCAAGTCGCAGATGACATCCGCGATGTGATGCTGCAAGACCATCAACTGGGCAAGCCTGCTGGCCAAGATGCCACCCATGGTCGCCCCAGTGCGGCGGCCGACCTCGGCCTCAAAGGCGCGCTTGACTATTTCAACCAACTCATGGCCAATGCGGTCGACGCGGTTCCCGCTTGTGAAAGCCGCGCTGCCATGCGGCATTTGGTCATGCAAGAGTCTGAGCGCTTGGTGCCCCCTTCGGCATGCGAGTTGATTGCCCAGCAAGCCCAAGCCACGCCCTTGCCCGTAAACGCTTGAGTCGTCTCGCATGGCAGGTACGAGCATGAAAAGCCTGGACTTGGCCAAGCCCTTTGCCAAGCCAGTAGCCATGCGCTCTGCTTGGCGGGTTTGGCTAGACCAGCATATCGACAGCTGGATGACATCGCCTGGCTTTTACCGTTGGGCGATTGGCAACCCCTTGACCCGCTGGGTCACCCGCCGTCGCGCTGCCCAGCTGTTTGTGATCATGGCTGGCTTTGTGCATTCCCAGGTCTTGCTCGCCTGTGTGCGCTTGCAGTTGTTTGACATGCTGCGCCGCCAGCCCATGGCTTTGGAAGATCTCGCCAAAGCCTGCCAAATGACAGCGCCTGCGATGCAACGTCTGTTGCATTCGGCCGTGTCTTTGCGCTTGTTGGAGAGTCGCGGTCAGCAGCTGTATGGACTGGGTCCATTGGGCGCGCCAGTGGCGGCTGACCGAGGTCTGCAACTCATGATCGAACACAACGCGGTGTTGTTTGAGGACATGCGCGATCCCCTGGCTTTGTTGCGTGACCAAATCCAGCCGCACATGCAAGCCTATTGGCCCTACATGGACAGTGACAGACCCCAAGGCTGGGAGGCTGCGCAGGTGGCGCGGTATTCCGAGCTGATGGCCACCTCGCAGCGCTTTGTGGTGGAAGAACTGCTGGCTTCCTATGACTTCCATGGCCACGAGTGCATGCTCGATGTCGGTGGCGGTCAAGGCGGTTGGGTAGGCGCGTTGGCAATGCATGCGCCCCAGTTGCAACTCATGCTGTTCGATTTGCCGCCCGTGGCGGCGCTGGCGCAAGCACGGATGCAAGCGCTGGGCGTGGCCGACCGGGTGATCACCCATGGCGGCAGCTTCATCAGCGATCCGCTGCCCGAGGGCGCCGATCTGGTGACCCTGGTAAGGGTCGCCCACGACCACCCTGATGCGGTGGTCAAGGCCTTGCTCAACAAAATCTACCAGGCCTTGCCACGAGGCGGTCGCTTGCTGTTGGCAGAACCGATGGCCCAGTCCTTGGGCGAGCCGCCCCTGGTTGCGGATACCTATTTCCACTTTTACTTGCTGGCCATGGGCTCAGGTCGTTTGCGGACAGCCGATGAGCTGAGGGGTTTCATGCTGGAGGCAGGATTTGAAGCCGTTGATCTGCTGTCAAACCCGATGCCCTTGCATACCCGGATGCTTTTGGGCCGTAAATCCTAAGTAATTACCCTAGGATGAGGTAGAAAACGTCAATTTAAGTTGACACAGATCAATGTAACTCTAAAAATACAAACAAGACCGATGTATTTCCATCGATGAAGGTGATTGGAGCCCCTGATGAGTCAAGCCAACAGCAATGCAGCCAAGCCAATTCAGTTTGTTGACCGTTTACGGCAAGAGGCTTTTGAAGAGCCAGATGCTGTGCACACGGGCGAGGTCACCAAAGAAACCCAAATCATTGCCATTTACGGCAAAGGTGGCATTGGCAAAAGCTTTACCCTGGCCAACTTGAGTTACATGATGGCGCAGCAAGGTAAAAAGGTGTTGCTGATTGGTTGCGACCCCAAGAGCGACACCACCAGCTTGTTGTTCGGTGGCAAGGCCTGCCCGACCATCATCGAAACCTCATCCAAGAAAAAACTCGCTGGCGAAGAAGTCAAAATCGGCGACGTGTGTTTCATCCGTGACGGCGTGTTTGCGATGGAACTTGGCGGCCCCGAGGTCGGTCGCGGCTGCGGTGGTCGCGGCATCATTCACGGCTTTGAAACCCTGGAAAAACTCGGTTTCCACGAGTGGGGCTTCGACTATGTCTTGCTCGACTTTTTGGGCGACGTGGTGTGTGGCGGTTTCGGTCTGCCGATTGCCCGTGACATGTGCCAAAAAGTCATCGTCGTGGGCTCCAACGATTTGCAGTCGCTCTATGTCGCCAACAACGTCTGCAGCGCGGTCGAGTACTTCCGCAAGCTGGGTGGCAATGTGGGCGTGGCTGGCATGGTCATCAACAAAGACGACGGCACCGGTGAGGCGCAGGCCTTTGCTGCCAATGCAGGCATCCCCGTCTTGGCCGCGATCCCTGCCAATGAAGACATTCGCCGCAAGAGTGCCAGCTACGAAATCATCGGCAAGCCCGATGGAGAGTGGGGTTCGTTGTTTGCCGAATTGGCGAAAAACGTGGCTGAGGCACCGCCCCAGCGCCCCAAGCCGCAAACCCAAGACCAGCTGCTGGGTTTGTTCAGCGCGGATGTGACTGGCCGTGACTTTGTCATGACCCCGGCCACCGAGGTGGACATGACTGGCAAAACCGTCATCGATCGCCCCACTTTAGAGGTCGTTTACGACGAAGTCTGAGCCATGAGCGACATCATCCCGATCACCCCCTTGCCCAACCCAGCCGCGGCCAGCGCCGATGGCCTGGGTTGCCATGCCGGCAAGGATCAGATGCTGGACGCTGCCGCCAAGGCGGGCAAGAGTGACGTGTTGGCGCAATACGCGTCTGACTATCCCAAAGGCCCGCACGACCAACCGCAGAGCATGTGCCCTGCCTTTGGTTCATTGCGGGTCGGTTTGCGCATGCGCCGCACATCCACGATCTTGAGCGGCTCGGCATGTTGCGTGTATGGCCTGACCTTCACCTCCCATTTTTACGGCGCACGCCGCAGCGTGGGTTACGTGCCGTTCAACTCCGAAACACTGGTCACCGGCAAGTTGTTCGAGGACATCCGCGAAGCGGTTTACGCAGAAGCAGACCCTGACAAATTAGACGCCATTGTCATCATCAACCTGTGTGTGCCCACCGCCAGCGGTGTGCCCCTGCAGTTGTTGCCCAAAGAAATCAATGGTGTTCGCATCATCGGCATCGATGTCCCGGGTTTTGGTGTGCCCACGCATGCCGAGGCCAAGGATGTGTTGGCGGGTGCCATGTTGCACTATGCCCGCCAAGAAGCCATGGCAGGTCCGGTGGCCGCGCCTCGCCAAGGCCGCAGTGCCAAGCCCACGATCACTTTGCTGGGTGAAATGTTCCCCGCCGACCCGATGATCATTGCGCAAATGATCGCGCCCATGGACTTGGCGGTCGGCACTGTTGTTCCTACACGCGAATGGCGCGAGCTGTATGCGGCGTTGGACTGCAAAGCGGTCGCCGCGATTCACCCGTTCTACACCGCCAGCGTGCGCGAATTCCAAGCCGCTGGTCGACCCATTGTTGGTTCGGCCCCTGTGGGCATCGAAGGCACCCACGATTGGCTGGGCGCCATCGGCCAAGCCTGTGGTGTCAGCCAAGACAACATTGACGCGGCACGCAACCAAACCTTGGGTGCGATGCGCGGTGTGTTGGCCTCCCAAAAAATCAACGGCCGTATCACCCTGAGCGGCTACGAAGGCTCTGAGCTGTTGGTGGCGCGTTTGCTGATCGAGTGCGGTGCAGACCTGCGCTATGTCGGCAGTGCCTGTCCCGCCACTCCCTGGAACCAACACGACGCCGAATGGCTCAAGGCCAAAGGGGTGCATGTGCAGTTCCGCGCCTCGCTCGAGCAAGACCTGGCAGCCATGCACGAGTTCAAGCCGCAATTGGCCATTGGCACCACGCCGGTGGTGCAAGCCGCCAAAGAGCTGTGCATTCCTTCGCTGTATTTCACCAACCTGATTTCTGCCCGTCCCCTGATGGGTGTGGCGGGTGCCGGGTCACTCATCCAGGTGGTCAATGCCGCCATGGGCAACCAAGCCCGCTTTGATGAGATGAAAGCTTTCTTTGGCTCTGTCGGTCAAGGCGATGAAGCCGGTGTCTGGGAGGGTGTACCGGTGATGCACCCTGACTTCAAAAAAGAAGTGCGACGCCAGTTTGAGAAAAAGCAAAAGAAGCGCAAAGCCGAGGAGATGGGCTGATGCTGGTACTTGACCACGATCGTGCAGGCGGCTATTGGGGTGCGGTGTATGTGTTCACCGCCATCAAGGGTCTGCAGGTCGTTATCGACGGCCCGGTCGGTTGCGAAAACCTGCCTGTCACCTCGGTGTTGCATTACACCGACGCCTTGCCACCGCACGAACTGCCGATCGTGGTGACCGGGTTGGCTGAAGAGCAGCTCGGTCGTGAAGGCACCGAAGGTGCGATGAAGCGGGCCCATGGGGTGCTCGACCCTGACTTGCCAGCCGTTGTGGTGACTGGTTCGATCGCGGAAATGATTGGCGGCGGCGTCACGCCAGAGGGCACCAACCTGATGCGTTTTTTGCCGCGTACGATCGACGAAGACCAGTGGCAATGTGCCAACCGTGCCATGTTCTGGTTGTGGACCGAGTACGGCATGAAAAAAGTACCTAAGCGGGTGCGCAAAGAAGGTGAAAAACCCCGTGTGAACATCATCGGGCCTTGCTACGGTACCTTCAACAGCCCCAGCGATTTGGCCGAGATCCGCCGCTTGGTGCAAGGCATTGGCGCCGACATCAACATGGTGTTTCCGCTGGGCAGCCATTTGGCCGAGGTGTCCCAATTGGTTGAGGCCGATGTCAATATTTGCATGTACCGCGAGTTTGGCCGCATGTTGTGCGAAGCCCTGGACCGCCCTTACTTGCAAGCCCCGATCGGTTTGCACAGCACCACCAAGTTTTTACGCAAATTGGGCGAATTGCTGGGCTTGGACCCTGAGCCCTTCATCCAACGCGAACGCCACACCACCATCAAGCCGGTGTGGGATTTGTGGCGCTCGGTGACCCAGGATTTTTTTGCTACCGCCAGTTTCGCGGTGGTCGCGACCGACACCTATGCACGCGGCATCCGCAAATTTTTGGAAACCGAGATGGGCATGCCTTGCAAATTTGCGGTGTCTCGCATCCCCGGCCAAAAAACCGACAACGCCGCGGTGCGCGAGTTGGTCCACAAGCAAATGCCCCTCATCATGTTTGGCAGCTACAACGAGCGCATGTACCTGGCCGAGGCGGGCAGCAACGGCCCGATGAAGGCCTCGTTTGTTCCGGCCTCGTTTCCTGGCGCGATCATCCGCCGCCACACCGGCACACCCTTCATGGGCTACAGCGGCGCCACCTTCTTGATTCAAGAGGTGTGCAATGCCTTGTTCGATGCCTTGTTCCACATCCTGCCCTTGGGCACCGACATGGACAAAGTCGACGCCACCTTGGCACGCGGCATCAGCGGCGCCCAAGAAAACACCCCCTGGGACGATGCCGCGCAAACACGCTTGCACACCATCGTGGCGGGGCAGCCGGTGTTGGTGCAGATTTCAGCGGCCAAGCGTTTGCGTGATTTGGCCGAGGGCAAGGCCCGCGCCAAAGGCGAAGACCTGGTCACCTTGGACCATGTGCAACAAGCTGGCGCTGAGCTGGGCTTGGGAGAAACCGCATGACCAACACCCTTTTCTTTTCATGTGCGTCAGCGCATGAAATCTCCCCGATGTCGTGGCTCTTGCTGCGGCTGCCCAGGTTGCGCGGGTTGGGCGCAGCGTTGGCCTCACGGCCATTTTGTTGAAGGAGCATCGCATGTCAAACCATCGGACTTCTATTTCCGGGCTGACTGACGAAGAGGCTCAGGAGTTCCACCATTACTGGATTCAGGGAACCGTTGGCTTCACAGCTGTTGCTGTGTTGGCTCACATCCTGGTCTGGGCATGGCGGCCCTGGTTCGTCTGAGTCGAGTTCATTAACGAACGGAGTTAAACCATGACTGAAAACACTTTCGATATTGGATCCAAACCATCCAGCTGGGATGACCAGATTGCGTTTGTTTTGATTTTTGTGCCTTGTTTTGTGCTGCTTTTGTCATTCGCTTTGCTCGGCCAACTGGTCGGCGTGCGTTGGAAGAGTTGGCTGCCTGGCGCGGAAAACATGACCAACATGATTTCGGGTGTCAAAGCCTCGGTTTACACGTTCATGTCTTACATCATCTAGGAGAAATCACCATGTGGAGAATTTGGCGACTTTACGATCCATTGCGTGCAATGGTCGTGCAGGGCATTTTCCTGTTTGGCCTGGCAGCGATGATTCACCTCATTTTGCTCAGTACCAACAAATTCAACTGGCTCGACGGCGCAAAGAAACCCGCAGCAGCATCGGCGCAAAACGCACCGATGCCTGCCGCAGTGTCTTCCGAGAAGTCTTGAGTCTTGGCAGTACCGCAGGTGCTGCCGCTCGTTTGACGGGTAACAGCATCTGCATTTTTTAACACCCATTTCACATCCTTTGCGGCAGGAGGGCTAACGATGGCCATGCTCAACTTTGAAAAAAAATACCGAGTGCGGGGCGGAACCCTGGTTGCTGGTGATTTGTTTGACTTTTGGGTCGGCCCGTTTTACGTCGGCTTTTTCGGTGTCACCACCATCTTTTTTTCGTTCCTCGGCACCGCCATGATTTTGTGGGGCGCGTCCCAAGGACCCACCTGGAATTTATGGCAAATCAGCATTGCACCGCCTGACTTGTCGTATGGCTTGGGTTTTGCGCCTTTGCTCAAAGGCGGCTTGTGGCAACTCATCACGATTTGCGCGATCGGGGCGTTTGTGTCTTGGGCCTTGCGAGAGGTCGAGATCTGCAGAAAATTGGGCATGGGCTACCACGTCCCAGCTGTGTTCAGCGTAGCCATCTTGGCCTATGTCACCTTGGAAGTGATTCGCCCTGTACTGATGGGCGCTTGGGGGCATGGTTTCCCATACGGCATCTACAGCCACCTGGACTGGGTGTCTAACGTTGGCTACCAGTACCTGCACTTTCACTACAACCCGGCCCATATGCTGGCGGTGAGTTTCTTCTTTGCCACGGTTTTTGCATTGTCCTTGCACGGTGCCTTGATTTTGTCCGCCACCAATCCTGGCAGCGGTCAAGTGGTCAAAACACCCGAGCACGAGGATACGTTTTTCCGCGACACCATCGGTTACTCGATCGGCACCTTGGGTATTCACCGCCTGGGCGTGTTTTTGGCGGTGGCGGCGGTCCTGTTCAGTGCCCTGTGCATTGTCATCAGCGGGCCCTTCTGGAGCCGTGGTTGGCCTGAGTGGTGGGGTTGGTGGTTGAACCTGCCTATTTGGTCGCAGTGGCCTTGAACGATTGATTGGAGCAAACACACATGGACTACCTCAATCTCTTCACCACCGTGCAAGCCCGTGGGCCTGTGCACATGGGCGTCGAACTGCCCCCTGGCAACAGCCCGCGCTTTGGACACCCAGCCGTTGTCTGGTTACTTGGCAAGATAGGCAATGCCCAACTCGGCCCGATTTACCTGGGCGGTTTTGGCGTGCTGGCTTTGGTGTGCGGAACACTGGCGTTCAACATCATCGGCCTGAACATGCTGGCCTCAGTCAACTGGGATCCAATCCAACTCGTGCGTCAGCTGTTCTGGCTGGCGCTTGAACCACCCCCGCCTCAGTACGGCCTGTCCTTGCCGCCGCTGAACCAAGGTGGTTGGTTTTTGATTGTGGGTTTGTTGTTGTCCGTTTCGGTCTTGGCCTGGTGGGTTCGGATGTACCGGCGCGCCATCCAACTGGGTATGGGAACCCATGTCGCTTGGGCATTTGCCGCCGCGTTGTGGCTGTTTTTTGTGCTTGGTTTTTTTCGGCCGATTTTGATGGGCTCATGGTCTGAGGCCGTTCCCTATGGCATCTTTCCGCACCTGGACTGGACGGCGGCTTTGTCGATCCGCTATGGCAACTTGTTTTACAACCCCTTCCATGCCTTGTCGATCGTGTTTTTGTACGGCTCGGTCTTGTTGTTTGGCATGCACGGCGCGACGATTTTGGCGGTGACCCGATTTGGTGGTGAGCGCGAGATCGAGCAAATCGTTGACCGCGGCACAGCTTCTGAGCGTGCAGCCTTGTTCTGGCGTTGGACCATGGGTTTCAACGCGAGCATGGAATCGATTCACCGCTGGGCTTGGTGGTTCGCGGTCCTGTGTCCCTTGACCGGTGGCATCGGCATTTTGCTGACTGGCACCGTTGTCGACAACTGGTACTTGTGGGCGATCAAGCACGGCGTGGCACCACCTTACCCGAATGTTTTTCCAGCGGTGGTTGATCCAGCGCTTAGCCTTGGAGTCAAACCATGAACGTTTGCAAGCTTTTGAGTCGACTGTTGCAAACCGCGGCAGCCCTTGGCAGTTTGTTTTTGCTGACCGGCTGCGAGCGCCCGTTCCAAGACAGCGTGCAAACTGGCTACCGAGGCACTGGCATGGTCCAGGTATACAACCCGCGCTTGTTGGCAATCAAGACCGAGGCCAATCAGGCGCCGGTGGCAATACCCCAGGCATCTGACGAAGGCCCAAAGGCGGCTGAAGCTTACAAAAACGTGCAAGTCTTGGGCAACCTGAGCGTGGCCCAGTTCAACCGTTTGATGGTGTCCATGACCGCCTGGGTGTCGCCTAACGATGGAGGCTGTGTCTATTGCCACAACCCAGCCAATTATGCGGATGACGAGAAATACACCAAAGTCGTGGCGCGTCGAATGCTCCAGATGACACAGTACATCAACAGCGAATGGCAACCGCATGTGGCGCAAACCGGTGTGACCTGCTACACCTGCCACCGCGGTCAGCCCGTGCCCAGCGAGATTTGGTTCACCAAAAACCACCAACCCCAGGGGGCCAATTTCATCGGTGACAAAGCTGGGCAAAACGAACCTGCTGCTGTGGTCAACCTGTCTTCCTTGCCCAACGACCCGTTCACCCCGTTTTTGTTGGACAGCAAAGATATCCGGATGAACGGCCCGACCGCCCTGCCTTCTGGCAACATGCACACCACCAAACAGACCGAGTTCACCTATGGGTTGATGACCCACATGGCAACCGGCCTGGGCGTGAACTGCACCTATTGCCACAACAGCCGATCTTTCCAAAGCTGGGATGAGAGTCCACCCCAACGGGTAACCGCATGGCATGGCATTCGCATGGCGCGTGACCTCAACTTGAATTACATGGTGCCGCTGACGCCTGTTTTTCCGGCCAACCGAAAAGGGGAGTTGGGAGACGTGGCCAAGCTCAATTGCGCCACCTGTCACCAAGGGGCATACAAACCACTCAATGGGGCGCAAATGGCCAAAGACTTCCCCGAGTTACAAAAAGCGGCGGGTAAACCGGCCCAACTTGCCAGCAATTGACACCCAGCAGCAGTAACCACCAACCCGAGCACATGAGGCACCCATGGTCAACCAAGATCCCGTGTCCATGGCAGTCTCCGGTGTGGTGGTGGTGCTGCTGGTGGATTTGCTAAGGGCTCACCAGGGCTGGGGTTGGATGCGATTGGTGCAGGGCTCGGCGGCTTTCAAAGACACGCCGGGCATGTTGTTCTCCAAGGTCATGGGCAGTGGCCATGCAGGCGGCTTCAGTTTGCGCCCCAGTGCCACACACCAGGGGCTGGTTTGCGTGTTTCAACATGCCAAGCAAGCAGATGCATTCTTGCAATCGAAAACCGTTTGTGCCTACCAAGAAAGAGCGCGCAGTTGGTATGCCAGTGTCTTGGCTGTGACTTCCTCGCGAGGCCAATGGGATGGCAAAACCTGGCAATCCACCACTGAACAAAGCCTGGGTGATTATGTCCACCAGTCGTCTTCCTCGACCACCATTGCCGCGCTTACCCGTGCCAGTATTCGTCCTGCCAAAGCGGTGACGTTTTGGCGTTATGCGCCGGCTGCGCAAACCGATTTGCAAAATGCGCCAGGATGCCAGGTGGCCATGGGCTTGGGCGAAGCACCCTTGGTGCGCCAATGCACCTTCAGCCTGTGGCAAGACACCCAGTCCATGGTCAATTACGCCCACTCAGGTGCACACCAGCAAGCGATTGCCGCCGCCTACAAAAACGATTTCTTCTCGGAGTCCATGTTTGTGCGCATGCGGGTGCTGCGCAGCGAGGGTGAATGGGCAGCCCAGCCCAGCCAAGAAGAAGCCGATGGCTGAACACCGGGTTGTTGTGGTCGGGGCAGGCATGGCCGGTTTGGTCAGCGCACTGGAACTGGCACACCATGGTTTGTCGGTGACTGTCATCGACAAGGCTGAACAAGTTGGCGGCAAGATGCGGCAAATCATGGTCAATGGTGCGCCAGTCGACAGTGGGCCAACCGTGTTCACGATGCGTTGGGTGTTTGACGAATTGATGGCGTCCATCGGTAACCAATTGGAATCTGAATTGAGCATTCGCCCTTTGGATGTTTTGGCACGGCATTTTTGGGAAGATGGCTCGCAACTCGACTTGTTTGCCAGCCCCGAGGCTTCTTACCAAGCGGTTAGGGCATTGGCTGGCCCGGCGGAAGCAGACCGATTTGTGCAGTTTTGCAAAACCACGTTGGCGGTGTATGACACGCTCGAGGGCCCATTCATCCGTTCACCATCGCCGAGCATGGCGCAAATGATGACTGGATTGGGCCCGCGCGGGCTGGCCACGCTGGCATCGGTCGGGCCGATGCGCAGCTTGTGGCAAAGCTTGGGTCGTCAGTTCACCGATCCGCGACTGCAGCAGCTCTTCGCCCGCTACGCCACTTACTGCGGCTCCTCGCCCTGGGAGGCGCCCGCCACCCTGATGCTGATTGCACAGGTCGAAATGGACGGTGTTTGGTCGGTCAGAGGCGGCATGCATGCCTTGGCCCAATGCCTGATGCGATTGGGCGCGGCGCGTGGCGTGACATACCTGCTCAACAGCGAGTGTGAACGCATTGAACTTACCAAAGGTCGGGTCTCAGGCGTGCGACTGGCCACTGGTGACAGCTTGCATGCTGACAGCGTGATCTTCAATGGCGATGTGGCTGCGCTGCGCACTGGCTTGCTCGGGCCTGAGGTCAAGCAAGCGGTGACGGGGCGGGTGCAACCGCGTTCGTTGTCGGCCATCACCTGGTCGATGCATCTGCCGACGGCAGCCATGCAACTCGACAGGCACAATGTGTTTTTTCGATCAAACTACGCGCAAGAGTTTGAAGCGATTTTTCAGCAAGGCCGATTGCCGGCCCAGCCCACGGTGTATGTCTGTGCACAAGACAGAGGCGGCACCGAGACCGTTGGCGAGACCGAGCGCATGCTGTGCTTGGTCAATGCCCCTGCCATAGGTGACAAGCGCGGGTTCACGCCTGCCGAATTGGATGCCTGCACCGCCAGCAGCCAAGCATTGCTGGCTGCCTGTGGCCTGCCCTTAAAGTTGGAGCCTTCCCCATCATGCGTTCGCACCACACCCCAGGAATTTCACCAGCTGTTTCCAGCAACCGGTGGGGCCTTGTATGGCCAGGCCACGCATGGATGGATGGCGGCGTTCGCCCGTTCGAACGCCAAAGCCCAGGTACCGGGTCTGTTCCTGGCTGGGGGCAGCGTGCACCCGGGACCGGGGGTGCCGATGGCGGCCATGTCCGGACGACTGGCGGCCGCGGCCCTGATGGACAGCCTCGGTTTGACCAGGTTGTCCCCGCGGGCGGCTACCTCTGGTGGTACCTTGACGCACTGAGCGATGACGGCCTGCATGGCCTGACCATCATTGCATTTGTGGGCAGCGTGTTTTCACCCTATTACGCCTGGGCCAGGCGGGGTGGGCGCGACACCAATCCAGACGATTTTTGCGTCCTCAACATCGCGCTCTATTCGCGCGATGCCAAGCGTTGGACCATGACCGAGCGGGGAGCGAGCCATTGCCATCGCGATGCCCGGCAGTTCACCATCGGGCCGAGCCAACTGCGTTGGGATGGCCAAAGCCTGGTGATTGACATGGATGAAATTGGCATGCCTCTGCCATGGCCGGTGAAAGGACAGGTGCGTGTGCATCCCGAACGCTTGTTCAACTATGGCACACCGATCGATGCGCTTGGCAAGCACCGCTGGGGTCCGTTGGCGCCTCGTGCGCGGGTGGAGGTGGACTTGCAACACCCGCAGCAAAATTGGCAGGGCTTGGGCTATTTGGATTCCAACGAGGGCGATGAACCCATTGACAGATCGTGCAGCGAATGGGACTGGTCACGCAGCCCTATGAAAGACGGCAGCACGGCGGTGATGTATGACGTTCAAGGCACAACACCGCAAGGTGACAAGTTGCTTGCGTTGCGCTTCACACCCCAAGGCGAGGTCTTACCTTTTTTGCCGCCAAAGCGGCAAACCTTGCCCTCCACCCTGTGGCGACTGAGCAGACGTATGCGCAGCGATGGCGGTGTGCATGTGGCCGAGCAATTGGAGGACACACCGTTTTACCAACGGGCCTTGCTGCAAAGCCATTTATTGGGGGAGCAGGTGCAAAGCTTTCACGAGAGCATTACCATGTCGCGCTTGGTGTCGCCAGTGGTGCAAGCCATGTTGCCGTTTCGCATGCCCAGGCGGGGTTGATCACTGACCCTTGAAATCAGGTTTTCTTTTTTCGGCAAAGGCTTTGAGCCCTTCAGCGAAATCCTGGCTGCGGCTGCTTTGTATTTCTCGCTCACGCAACACCTCAGCCTTGTCCAGCCCAGCGGCAATCTCATTCAAGGACTGCTTGGTGGCTTGGACGGCCAACGGAGCCAGCGCATCAACATCAGCCACCAAGGCAGCCAATCGCGCATCAAAGTCGCTCAGCGCCACCACGCTTTCAAACAAACCCAAGGCTTGCAAATCCAAGCTGCTGAAAACCCGGGCGGTTAAAAAAGCCCGCTTGGCCGCGGCCAAGCCAAAGTGGCTCACATAGCGTTGCAATCCACTCGGGTAGAAATGCAGACCGAGAGCGGCAGCTGGCATGCGCCATTCAATCCCCTCCAAACACAAGCGCAGATCGCTGGCCAGCACCAGGTCAGTCGCTCCGCCGTAGACACTGCCGTTCAAGCCGCATATCGTGACTGCTCGAAGTTGTGCCATGGCCTCGGGCACTTTCTCAAAACTGCTCGAACCTTGGCTGTCTTCCTTGAAGCCGCCAATGTCATACCCCGCGCAAAACACCGGCTTGGACTGACCTGCGGTGTTGGCGGTCAACACCAAGACACGCACGCTTTGGTCATCTTGCACCCGCGCGAAATGGCTCAGCAGTACCGCCAGGTCTTGGTTTTCCAGTCGGTTGCGCTGTGCGGGGCGGTTCAAGGTGATCGTGGCCAAGCCCGCGTGGATATGAAGCAAAGGGACGCTGTTGTCGGGGGGCATCATGGAGAGGGTCAATCGCGTTTGGGGTGAGCGTGGCTCTTGGGCGGGCAGTGACATCAAAGCACCACCGGCACCTCGGTGGCAGGTGGTGTGTTGCGGCTGCGGCTGCAACGAACCAGGCCGTCGATCACCACCATACCAATGCCGGGTATGTCCCCCAATTGCACGCTCTCGAGCAAGGTTTTGCCAGCGGTGTGCTGGGCCCGGTCCATGAACACGAAGTCTGCTGCGCGCCCGACCTCGATCAGGCCGCAGTTGAGTTGGCGGATGCGCGCGGTGTTGCCGGTGGCAAAACAAAACACCAACTCGGCAGGGATGTTGGCCAGGCTCGAGAGCAGCGCCACCATGCGCAACATGCCCAGGGGTTGCACGCCCGAGCCAGCCGGCCCGTCGGTACCCAAGATCACGCGGTGCGGGCATTTGAGCTCCAGCGCGGCCTTGGCCGCCGCGATGGCCACGCGCTCGTTGCCGTTGTGCACAATCTCGATCGCGCGGCTGGACTTCTCGCACAACTCGCAGACATGCGCTTCGGGCAACGAGGTGTGGCCGCCATTGATATGCCCGATCACATCGGCATCGGCTTCGAGCACCACGTCTTTGTCGATCATGCCCGAGCCCGGAATCGATGGCCCGCCGGTGTGAATGGTGCTTTGTATACCGTGCTTGCGCGCCCAGGCCACCATTTCTTTGGCCTCGTAACCGGCCTTGACCGAGCCCAGGCCGACCTCGCCGAGCAAGGTCACGCCGGCCGAGGCGAGCTCGGCAAAGTCGTGCTCGGTCATGCCTTTTTCGATGATCGGCGCGCCCGCGATCACCTTGACACCACCAGGGCGAAAGTTGCTGAACGCGCGTTGTGCGGTGATGGCCAAGGCCTTGAGGCCGACGATGTCTTTCGGCCGCCCCGGCAAATGCACTTCGCCCGCAGAAATCATGGTGGTCACGCCGCCGTGCATGCTCGAGTCGATCCAGCCGATTTGGTTTTGCCGTGGCGTCCAGTCGCCAAACACCGGGTGCACATGGCTGTCGATCAAGCCGGGCGCGACGCAGGTGAGGCGCGCATCGATGGTGGTTTTCGCGCCCTCGGTGTCCATGTCCTTGAAGCGGCCCACGGCGGTGATCAGCCCGTTGTGGATGACGATGGTGTCGGCCTCTAAGATCGGTTGGTCGATGTCACCCGAGAGCAACAAGCCAATGTTTTGGATGACGACTTTGCCAGAGGCTTCTTCGACAAGGGCGGTGGCCATGGGGTTTCTCCTGAATGCTTTTTGGTGATGTTTTGTCTTGTCTGAGGCCACAGCATAATGCGTTGAGCCTTTGGCAGCTTTCATCCAACCGATCAGACGCATGACCACACCCAGCCACACCCACAGCGACGGTCTGCCCAGCAGCGAGGTGGCCCTGCCGCTGGGCCTGCAACGGGTCGAACCCAAGCACGGGCCGGTGCGCGAGGGTAAGGTCGAATGCAATGCATGCCCGGTGCTCTGCCACATCTCTGAAGGGCGGGTCGGTGCCTGTGACCGCTATGCCAACCACGCTGGGGTGTTGGTCCGCCTGGACCCGGTGGTGTTTTTGAGCCAATCACGTCAAACCACCGACCCGCAAGTCCTGAGCGCGCGGGCTGATCAAGACACCTTGCCGCAATATTTGATGCCTGTCGACACAGCCGAACGCGGCGTGTTTGTCACCGGCATTGGCGCGTCCACCACCTACCCAGATTACAAACCCGCGCCCTTCATCGTCGCAGCCAAGTCCAAGGGCGTTGACATGGTGACCGTGGTCACCGAAGGCATCTTCAGCTATTGCAGCCTGAAGGTAAAGATCGACACCGACCGTTTCTTGGGCGAGGAGCGTGCCGCCGTGCGTTTCGAAGGCGAGGAAATCGGCCATGTCACCACCGCTGAATACGGCTCGCAAATGCTCAGCCTGGGGGGTGTACATCACCTGACCGGCGGCAGCAAAAAACAAGGGCGCAACGCCTTGAACCTGATGCATATCCTGGGCAACCATGGCGCCGCAGAAGTGCAGATCGACAACGGTGCCAGCCTGGTTTTGCAAGCGGGCAAGCCACCCATCGTCAACGGTGTCACCGAACAACGCATGCGGGTGGGTTGCGGCTCGGCCGCTGTTGGCATGTTCGCCCGCCAATGGTTGGGCTTGTGCGATGAGGTGGTGGTGGTCGACGACCACATCACCGGGGTGCTCACCGAACACCAGGCGGGCCGCTGTCTGCACATGAAAGCCAGCGGCATCCAGATCCAAGGCCGCAAGTCCACGCCTGGGCGCTATTTCCAAGTGGCCGAACCGGGCACCGGTTGGGGCGGCACCCAAATCGCCGATCCCCTGTCGATCTTGGGCGCTTGGAACTCCGCCGAGGCTTGGCCGGGCTTGCGCTTGCTCATGACCTCGACCACGGGCGAACATGCTGAATGGTTTGTGCTGGATGAACACTTGGTTCCACAATCTGCGCCCATGCCAAGCGAGGTCAGGCAGGTGGTCAACCGCATTGGAGACAACTGCGAGCCGTCCCTGGTGTCGGTGTTGTTTTTGGGCGGCGCAGGCGGCAGCTTGCGCTCGGGCGTCACCGACAACCCGATCCAACTCACCCGCGCGGTCAAGCAATCGATCGTCAATGTCACTTGTGGCGGTGCACCGGCCTATGTCTGGCCGGGTGGAGGCATCACGCTGATGGTGGATGTGTTGCGTAT
>CAMCES010000011.1 GCA_945873925.1 Bordetella parapertussis | reverse complement strand
TTTGAGGCGGTGCAATGGCTACAGCATCCGCATGAAGTGCAATCGCTGGCCATGCTGCCCTTGCGCATCACCTACACACCTTGGGTACTGGAGACCGATGCGGATGCAAACACGGAAGACAAAACCATGGTCGGCTTGCTGGTGCTCGCCTCTCCTGACCCCCAGCGGTTTCATTCCTCGATGGGCACCGACTTGCTCTCGCGCATTGCCGATTTGGCCAGCGCTGCGTTGACTCGCTTGCGCTGAACCCCTTGTGTTGATGACTGCTGAACTGACCTTGATCCAACGCTATTTGGCGCATGCGCAGTTTGAAAAACGCTTGGCTGCCCGCACGCTGGCCCTGTACACCGAGGACCTCAAGCGATTGCAGGCTTTGGCTGCACAAGCGGGTCTGCGGGTCGAGGAAGTGCAGACCCACCATGTGCGCCGCTGGATGGCGGACATGCACAGCGCAGGCAGAACGCCACGCGGCATCGCCTTGATCGTTTCAGGTTGGCGTGGTTTTTACACCTGGTTGGGGCGCGAAGCGGTGATTGACAGCAACCCCATGGCTGGCCTGCGCGCTCCCAAATCGCCCAAACCTTTGCCCAAAGCCCTCAACGTGGACGATGCGGTTTCGTTGAGTGAATTTCGCCAAGAAACGCAAGACCCGTGGCTGCAGGCGCGTGATGTGGCGATGGTCGAACTGCTCTACAGCAGTGGCTTGCGCGTTGCCGAACTGACCGGTTTGGACATCCAAGCCAGCGCCCAAGCGCTGGGATGGATTGACATGGACAGCGCCGAAGCGCATGTGTTGGGCAAAGGCGCCAAGCGTCGCAGCGTGCCTGTCGGCCAACAAGCCATGCAAGCCTTGAACGCTTGGCTTGCCTTGCGCAGCCAGGGCCTGCCCACGCAAGCCAAAGACCAAGCCGCCCTGTTTGTCGGTATGCGAGGCACCCGCTTGACTTCGCAATCGATTTGGCAGCGCCTGCGTCAACGTGGCATGCAAGCGGGCATGGCCACCCCTGTCCATCCGCACATGTTGCGCCACTCGTTTGCCAGCCATGTCTTACAGTCCAGCGGCGACTTGCGTGCGGTGCAAGAACTGTTGGGACACGCCAACATCAGCACCACGCAGGTCTACACCCGTTTGGACTACCAACATCTGGCCAAGGCCTACGATGCCGCACACCCCCGTGCGCGTCGGAAAACCCCATGAAAACCATCACCCTCAAAGCAGGCAAAGAACGCTCTGCCTTGCGCTTTCACCCGTGGGTGTTTGACTCAGCGATTGCCAAAGGCGGTGCAGACCCGGGTGAAACCGTGCGGGTCGAGTCCGCCACGGGTCAGTTTTTAGGCTGGGCTTCTTTCAGCCCCACCTCGAAAATTCGAGCACGCATCTGGAGCTTTCGCGCCGATGAGCGGATCGACAGTGCGTTCTTTGAGCGTCAAGTGGCAACCGCAGTGGCCATGCGTCAAAGGCTGCAAGTGCCCAGCAATGGGGTGCGTTTGATCCACGGCGAAGCCGATGGCCTGCCTGGCTTGATCGTCGACAGGTATGACGACACCTTGGTCGCGCAGTTTTTGTCCGCCGGCACAGAGCGTTTCAAAACCGAGATCGTCAAAGCCTTGGTGTTTCACACCGATGCGAAACGGGTGTTTGAGCGTTCCGATTCGGGCGTGCGTGGTTTAGAGGGTTTGCCAGCCGTCACCGGGTGGTTGCACCGTGCCGAGGGTGCAAGTGACGACACCGCCATCGTGATCCAGGAACACGACTGGCATTTGCAACTCGACATTGCCGAAGGCCACAAAACAGGTTTTTACCTCGACCAGCGTGACAGCCGATCGAAGTTTGCAGAGTACGCCAAGCGCTTGAACTTGAGCCAAGTACTCAACTGCTATTGCTATACCGGGGGCTTCAGCGTAGCGGCCCTGAGCGGCATGCGGCAAAGCGGCGCCTTGGGTGCAGGGGCAGAAGTGATTTCGGTGGATTCCTCTGGCCCTGCCATCGCCAAAGCCCAAGCCAATGTCCAGCGCAATGGGTTTGATGAGAGTCACGCGCGTTTCATGGACGCGGATGTGAATGCCACCTTGCGCAGTTTGCACAAAGAGGGCCGACAGTTTGACGGCATCGTGCTCGATCCGCCGAAATTCGCGCCAAGCGCTGCTCATGCAGACCGCGCAGCCCGCGCTTACAAAGACATCAACCGCTGGGCGTTCAAACTGCTCGCCCCTGGCGGTGTGTTGTTCACCTACAGTTGCTCGGGTGGCATCCCGCCTGAGTTGTTCCACAAAATCGTTGCCTCGGCTGGTACCGATGCACAGGTAGACGCCTACATCCTGGAGCGCGTGCAAGCCGCCCCCGACCACCCGATGACGGTCAATTTTCCCGAGGGCGAATACCTCAAGGGATTGATACTGATGAAGAAATAAGCCACTTACTTGAATGCTGGCTAAACTCTTGCTTTGCATGTTCAGTTGAAAGTTGTCCCATGTTGATTCCCGCCACCGTGCTCACTGGTTTTTTAGGCTCAGGCAAGACCACCTTGCTCAAGCGCGTTTTGTCCGAGTCGCATGGCATGAAGATCGCCATCATCGAAAACGAATTCGGCGAGGAAAACATCGACAACGAGATCTTGGTGGCCGATACCAACGAGCACATCGTGCAAATGAGCAACGGCTGTGTGTGTTGCACCATCCGCGAAGACTTGCGCACCACCTTGCAAGACTTGGCTGAGAAAAAGCGCAAAGGCGAACTCGACTTTGAGCGGGTGGTGATCGAAACCACAGGCTTGGCAGACCCTGGCCCGGTGGCCCAAACTTTCTTCATGGACGACGAGATCGCTGAGAGTTTTTTGCTGGATTCGGTCTTGACCTTGGTGGACGCCAAGCATGCGGCACAAACCTTGAATGACCGCCAAGAAGCGCGTCGCCAAATTGGTTTTGCCGACCAAATCTTCATCAGCAAAAGCGATTTGGTCAGCAGCACTGAGCTCGATGCTTTACAGCACCGCTTGAAACACATGAACCCGCGTGCGCCGCAACAAACCGTGCATTTCGGTGAAGTCCCCATCAGCAAGGTGTTCGATTTGCGGGGCTTTAACCTCAACACCACGCTGGAAATTGACCCAGACTTTTTGAACGATGGCGGTCATGACCACCACCACCATGATGGCGAGCATTGCGACCATCCCTCGCACCAGCATGATCACCACGGCGAACACGACCCTGCGTCAGGCAAGGGCCATGGACACCATCACCACCATGATGACGATGTCAAAAGCTTTGTGTTCAAGGCAGACCGACCCTTAGACCCAGCCAAGTTGGAAGACTTTTTGGGCGCGATCGTCAATATTTACGGACCGCGGATGTTGCGCTACAAGGGCGTGCTGCACATGAAAGGCACAGAGCGCAAAGTGATTTTCCAAGGTGTGCACCAGCTCATGGGCAGCGATTTGGGCCAACCCTGGGAGCCCCATGAGAAGCGAATGAGCAAAATGGTATTCATTGGGATCGATTTGCCTCGCGATATTTTTCTGCAAGGCCTGCAACAGTGCTTAAGCTGAGTACAATCCGCGCGCCATTGGCTTGGGTATGCATTTCACCCATCGCCTGGGCAAGCAGATGAACCCATAAAACAAACAGCAGCAATGGACGTGGTGTTAAGACACCTGAAGCCGACCTGTCAGGAGACTTGCAGTGAAAACGACGAAGCGCCCCGCCAACAGCAAAGCCCAGCCCAAAGCCGCAGCCAAAAAGACTGCAGTGAAAAAAGCGGCAGTCAAAAAACCCATTGCCAAGAAAGCCCCTGTCAAAAAAGCAAGCACAGCCAAACCGGTCTCCAAAAAAGCAGTCGTGAAAAAAGCAGTCGTGAAAAAAGCAGTCGTGAAAAAAGCAGTTGCCACACGTCAAACAGCCTCTCAAAAGTCGGCCACCACCAAGGCCAACGCCAAGGTCAGCAAGCCCACTGTTGCCAAGAAACCGTTACCCGCTCAATCAGCCGCCAAATCCGTGACCACTGTTCCCAAGACCGCCAAAGCGGCAAAACCCGTTGCCGCCAAAACCTCAACTGTCAAACCCACCACAGCGGCCGTGCCCTCAGCAGTCGAGGTGACCAAAAAGTCACCCCGTGCCGCCAAAGCCATGGCCATGATGCCGCCACCGCCTGGACAAAGTGTGGCCTCGACCACCGCCAAGTCCAGCTACGGCCCGATCTCGGTTCCCTCTCTGCCCGCGGTGGTACCCATGATTCCTGTCAAAGACCCCAAGCTGGCCAACAACTGGAAAACCAAAACAGCCGAAACCGTGACCGAAGCCGAAATCATGGCCATGTCAGACGACCACTACATGAACAGTTTTCAACTCGGATTTTTCCGCCACAAACTCGTGCAGTTGAAAAACGGCATCTTGGTCAATGCTGGTGAAACCACCGAGCATTTGCGCGAAGACACGGTGATCGTGCCCGACCCCGCAGACCGTGCAACCATCGAAGAAGAACACGCACTCGAGTTGCGCACCCGCGATCGCGAGCGCAAGTTGTTGAAGAAAATTGAGCAATCCATATCCCGCATCGACAGTGGTGACTATGGTTTTTGCGATGAAACAGGCGAGCCCATTGGCGTGGGGCGTTTGATCGCTCGGCCCACCGCTACTTTGTCTTTGGAGGCACAACAAAGACGCGAGCTCAAGCAGAAAATGTTTGGCGATTGATATTTCAGTCGCCCTTCAACCACAAAGCAGGCTGCTACAGCCTGCTTTTTTTACGCCAAAAATGCTGATAAGTCACATTGAGTCTGATCGCTAAGTGCTTATTTCATATCATGATTTTAATTGAGGTGGTGATTTGAAATATCGGCTAAGTCATTGATTTTATTTACTAAATCTCCGTTCAGGGCTTGTCTTCAAGAAAAACTCTGTTAAAGTGCAAACAAGTGGAATTTTGTGGAAAAAAGTGAAATAGCTTTTTCCCACCGCCTGTTCTCGTCACGAAGGGGTTTGTTGCTGTGTTTCAAGGCGCGTCGTCAATCAGTTTGGATGCCAAAGGCCGTTTATCGGTGCCGACCAGGCATCGGGACGTGCTGAGCGCGACGGCTGCCGGGCAGCTCACCATCACGCGTCACCCCCACGGTTGTTTGATGATTTTTCCGCGTGGCGAGTGGGAAAAATTTCGCGAGCGCGTGTCCGCATTACCGATGACAGCGCAATGGTGGAAGCGCATTTTTTTAGGCAACGCCATGGATGTCGACATGGATGGAACCGGTCGTGTGCTGGTGTCTCCAGAGTTGCGGGCGGCGGCCCACATCAGCAAAGACGCGGTTTTGTTGGGCATGGGCACACACTTTGAGCTGTGGGACAAGTCCACTTATGACGACCTGGAAGCCCAAGCCATGCAGGGCGACATGCCCGATGTGTTTCGGGATTTTTCGATTTAAAGTGGAATGGCAACGACTGAATGGGCACACACCACCGTCATGTTGAAGGAGGCGGTCGAGGCGCTGGACGTCCAGGCCGAAGCCACTTATGTCGACACAACCTTTGGCCGCGGCGGGCATGCAAAGCGCATCTTGGCGCAGCTCGGTCCGATGGGTCGGCTGATCGCCTTCGACAAAGACCCGCAAGCAGTGCAGGTGGCGCAGACCATCAACGACCCCCGGTTGACGATCAGGCACCAGGGCTTTGCAGCACTGAACCAACTGCCGCCCCACAGCGTCGCGGGTGTCTTGATGGACCTGGGGGTGAGCTCTCCGCAAATAGACAACCCCGATCGCGGCTTCTCGTTTCGCCAGGACGGCCCGCTGGACATGCGCATGGACACAAGCCAAGGCCCAAGCGTGCACGAGTGGCTGGAAAAGGCAAAAGCCGACCAGATAGCGCAGGTGATACGTGACTATGGTGAAGAGCGATTTGCCAACGGCATTGCCAAAACCATCGTGGCCAGGCGCGAGGCAGGTCAATTGCCATCAACCACATTGGCCATGGCAGCCTTGGTCGCCGAGGTGGTCAAAACCCGCGAGCCAGGTCAAAACCCAGCAACCCGCACTTTCCAAGCCTTTCGCATGTTCATCAACCGTGAGCTCGACGAATTGCAACAAGCACTCACAGCGAGCTTGGACGTGCTTCAGCCCGGGGGACGCTTGGTGGTGATCAGTTTTCATTCGCTCGAAGACCGCCTGGTCAAGCAGTTCATCGTCAAACACTCGCGCGAGGTGTATGACCGGCGCACACCATTTGCACAAGCACCGCAATTGCCGTTCATTGCCTTGGGCAGGCAGCGGCCCAGCGATACAGAAATCAAGGCCAATCCGCGCAGCCGCAGTGCGATCATGCGGGTGGCCAAGCGTCAGCCCATCGGAGACAACGCATGACCCGCATCAGCGCATTGCTGCTGGTGGCGGTCATGCTGAGCGCGCTCTATTTGGTGAAAACCCAGTATGAATCCAGACGTTTGTATACCGAGCTTGACCGAGCCAAAGCACAAGCGCAGCGGCTGGAAACCGAATACGACCGACTCGATGTCGAGCGCGGTGCCGAGGCGACACCACTGAGGGTGGAAAAACTCGCGCGTGAACAGTTGCAAATGCGCACCATCTCGCCAGCCATCACCCAGTACGCCTCGCCCGATCAAGCGCTCGCGGATACTGGCACAGCCAAGGAGCAGCCATGAGCAGCCGCAGCGTGCAGTATGGCAACAACCCCTTGCTGGCCAGCCGCACGCCCATCTGGCGCAGCCAATTCATCGTGGTGTGTATCGCGCTGGGCTTCATCGGCTTGGTGTTTCGTGCCGCCTACGTGCAAGTGCTCGGCAACGCCTTCTTTCGCAAGCAAGGCACGGTTCGGTTCGAGCGAAATTTAGAAATCCCAGCCAACCGGGGCCGGGTACTGGACCGCAATGGCTTGATCTTGGCCTCGAGTGTGCCCATGCCAAGCATTTGGGCCAGTCCAGAGGAAATGAAAATGGATGTCACCAAGCTCAAAAAATTGGCAGAGCTGCTGGAAATGCCCTATGCCGAGCTTGAACGCAAAGTCAAAAACCGCAAGAAAAGTTTCGTCTGGATCAAGCGCCAGATTGACATGGCCACCGGCAAAAAAGTCACCGAACTTGGTATCCACGGTGTCTACACACGCATGGAATACAAGCGCATGTACCCGCAGGGTGAGGCTGCAGCGCATATCGTCGGCTTCACCAACATTGAAAACATCGGACAAGAAGGGGTAGAACTCACCTTCAATTCACACCTTGGCGGCAAAAGCGGCTCAAGGCGGGTCATCAAGGATGGACAGGGTCAAGTGGTCGAAGGCATTGGCGACATGATCCCCCCCGAGGAGGGTCGTGACCTGCAATTGAGCATTGACAGCAAAGTCCAATATTTTGCCTACCAACGGTTGCGCGAAGCCGTGTTGGACAACCGTGCGGTAGCTGGCAGTGTGGTGGTGTTGGATGCCCAAAGCGGGGATGTCTTGGCTTTGGCGAATTACCCGAGCTACAGCCCAGACAAAAGAAGCACTCTCAACGGCGGGCAATTGCGCAACCGCGCCCTGACGGACACCTTCGAGCCCGGCTCAACCATGAAGCCGTTTGTGGTGGCCTTGGCTATTGAAAAGGGTGTGATCAAACCAGAGACCATGATTGACACCGCTCCTGGCAAGCTGAACTTGCATGGCATGACGGTCACCGATAACCACCCGCATGGCTTGCTGAGTGTCAACGAAGTCATCCAAAAATCAAGCAACGTGGGCACGGTCAAGATCGCCATGCGCATGCCTGCCAAGGACATGTGGGAGATGTACACCCAAGTCGGGTTTGGGCAAAAGCCCAAGCTGCCTTTTCCTGGCGCGGTGGCAGGGCGCTTGCGAGCCTACAAAACCTGGCTGCCCATGGAGCAAGCGACCATGAGTTATGGCTATGGCTTGTCCACCAGTCTGTTCCAACTCGCACAAGCCTACACAGCGTTTGCGCGAGACGGCGAAGTCGCAACGGTGAGCTTGATCAAGCGACCAGAACAAACCGCCGGCGTGCGGGTCATGAGTGCGCAAAATGCAGCAGCGGTACGCCATATGTTGCACATGGCCACGGGGTCTGGCGGTACCGCAGTCAAAGCGCAAACCATGGGCTATTCGGTGGGTGGCAAGACCGGTACAGCCCACAAGCTCGATGGCAAAAGCTATGCCCATAAAAAGTACAGAGGCTTTTTTGTGGGCATGGCCCCGATTGAAAATCCCCGCATCGTGGTGGCTGTGATGATTGACGAGCCGACGGCTGGTCTCTATTTTGGTGGTGATGTGGCTGCACCTGTGTTTAGCCAAACCGTGCAACAAACCTTGCGCATGCTGGAAGTGCAACCCGACATGACTGTCAAGCCCCAGGTAGTGGCCAAGGCAGAAGCGGAGTCGTTTTGATGCACCACTTGCAAACACCTGAGCAAGCCGCGCAGTGGTTACGCGCACGGGTGCACGGTCAATTGCATGCTGACCATCGAAAAGTTCGGTCAGGCGATGCCTTTTTTGCATGGTTGGGTCAATCTGCAGACGCCAGACAGCATGTGGTGCAGGCCTTGCAGCAAGGTGCCAGCGCTTGCTTGGTCGAGGCACAAGGCATTGAGGCGTTTGAGGCGGTCAACGACTTGGCCTTGCATGACGCGCCGATTGTCAGTGTGGCTCAACTCAAAGCCGCCAGTGGTGCGATTGCAGATGCCTACCATGCGCACCCCAGCCGCCAACTCCACATGCTGGCAGTCACAGGCACCAACGGGAAAACAAGTACCGCTTGGTGGTTGGCCCAGGCCTTGACCAAGTTGGGAGAGCGCTGCACGCTGGTGGGTACGCTGGGCTTGGGTGAGCCAGGACGCATGCACAGCACAGGGCTGACCACGCCCGACCCGCTGGCATTGCATGCACAGCTGCGTGAATGGGTGGCGCAGGGCGTGAAAGCCTGTGCAATTGAGGCCTCATCCATAGGCATCGAAGAACACCGACTCGATGGTGTGCAACTGCGCACCGCGATATTCACCAATTTTTCCCAAGACCACTTGGACTACCACGGCAGCATGGACGCGTATTGGCAAGCCAAGCAGAGCCTGTTTGATTGGCCTGGTTTGCGCTCAGCCGTGGTCAATATCGATGATGCCAAAGGCCCTGTGTTGGTCAAGCATTTAAAGCATGGCCCATGCAGGCTGTGGACGCTGTCGGTTCACCAATCGGCCGACTTGGTTGCCAAGCATGTTCGAGCCACACCGCAGGGCATGGCGTTTGATGTGGTTGAAGGGTCAGATACCCAGCCGGTTCAGATCAATGCCATCGGTGAATTCAATGTCATGAACATGCTGGGCGTCATCGCCACCTTGCGTGACATGGGTCATACGCTGGCAAGCGCAGCACAGGCTTGCCAGGGACTGCAAGCCGTGCCGGGTCGCATGCAGCGCTTGGGTGGCAACCACCAACCTGCGGTGGTGGTAGATTACGCGCACACGCCCGATGCGGTGCAACAAGCCTTACAGGCTTTGCGCCCCTGGGCATCCGCACGAGCAGGCCGTCTGGTGTGTCTGTTGGGTTGTGGTGGCAACAGAGACAGCAGCAAACGCGCACCCATGGCGCGCATGGCAGAGCAATTTGCGGATCAGGTTTGCCTGACCAGTGACAACCCGCGCACCGAAGACCCTGCAGACATCCTCTCGCAGATGTGCGCCGGGTTGCAACATCCCGACAAAGTTGTTCAAGAGCCCGATCGTGCCAAGGCGATAGCACGCATGGTGTCCCAGGCCCGCGCGCAAGACGTGGTGCTGATTGCAGGCAAGGGACATGAAACCTACCAAGAAATCCAAGGTGTCAAGCATGGCTTCAGTGATGTTGACCATGCATCATTGGCATTGCACCAGTGGGGACGCGCATGAGCATCCCCATGTCATTGAGCTTGCAACAAATGCATGACTGGCTGCCGGGTAGTCAGCTGGTGGGTGATCCCACCGCCCTCGTGCTGCGGGTGCACACCGATTCACGCAGCTTGCTGCCAGGCGATGTGTTCCTGGCGCTCCGAGGTGAGCGGTTTGATGGGCATGATTTTTTGTCTCAACTGCCATCGCATGGCGTGACGGTGGCGATTGCACACCACGGATTGGCAGCTGCTGGTTTGATCGGTTTGCAAGTGCAAGACACCAAGGCAGCCTTGGCGCAATTGGCCAAGGCATGGCGCAGCCAATTCTCTGTGCCGGTGATCGGGGTGACAGGCAGCAATGGCAAAACCACGGTGACACAAATGATCGCCAGCATCTTGCGAGCTTGGAGAGGCGAGCATGCCCTGGCCACCCAAGGCAATTTCAACAATGACATTGGCGTGCCATTGACCTTGCTGCGGTTGCGTGCGCATCACCAAATAGCGGTTCTCGAGTTGGGTATGAACCACCCGGGTGAAATTGAACAACTGGCCGACTGGGTTGCGCCCACGGTTGCTGTGGTGAACAACGCGCAACGCGAGCACCAGGAATTCATGCAATCCGTGGCAGCTGTGGCACTTGAAAACGGCATGGTGTTGAAGGCTTTGTCGGCACAGGGAGTGGCGGTGTTTCCCAACACAGACCGCCACCAAGCTGTTTGGCGAGACATGGCGGCACAGCACCAAGTCCTGGATTTTGGCGACAGCACAGCAGCGGTGCACGCTGTGGCCGCCTCATGGCAAGGCATGGCGTGGGCATTGAAGATTCAAACCCCACAGGGTTTGGTGGAGACGCAACTGGCTGTTGCCGGTGAACACAATCTGCACAACGCCTTGGCCGCTTGTGCAGCTGCGCTGGCGGCAGGTGTGCCTTTGCCAGCGATTCAAGCAGGCTTGTCCGACTTTCAAGCGGTGGCAGGCAGATCCCAAGCATGGCCAATCCAATGGGCTTCACAACACATCACCGTGATCGATGACACCTACAACGCCAACCCCGATTCGGTTCGGGCTGCCATTGATTTGTTGGCCATGTCACCCGGCCCGCGCCTGTTGGTCTTAGGTGACATGGGTGAAGTCGGTGAACAAGGACCGCAATTCCACCTCGAAGTCGGGCAATACGCATTGCAAGCGGGGATTGAACATCTGTTCACCTTGGGTCAACTCAGTCAACACAGCGCGCAAGGCTTTCCGAGCGCACAACATGGCAACAACATGGAAGACATACAACACATGGTGACGCAACTTCTGCCGCAGGTCGCCACAGTGCTGGTCAAAGGTTCTCGGTTCATGCGCATGGAGAGACTGGTGCAAGGTCTGTTGGCTGGGCAAGGGCCTTGCGTGGCAAACACAGCCAAGGAGTCCTCATGTTGTTGAGCCTGGCGCAATGGTTGCAAAGCCTCTCTCCTGAATACGGCTTTCTCAGGGTGTTTCAATACCTGACTTTCCGAGCAGTCATGGCTGCCATGACCGCCTTGTTGATCGGTTTGATGGCCGGACCCATGGTCATTCGCAAGCTGGTGTCCTTGAAAATCGGTCAACCTGTTCGTGGTTATGGTGTTGAAGCCCACCTCAGCAAGTCGGGTACGCCAACCATGGGTGGTGTGCTGATCTTGTTGTCGATTGCTTTTTCAACCTTGCTGTGGGTGGATTTATCCAACCGATTTGTCTGGATTGTGTTGGTGGTGACCCTGGGCTTTGGTGCCATTGGCTGGGTAGACGATTGGCGCAAAGTGGTCAACAAAGACCCCGAGGGCATGGCCTCGAGGGAGAAATACCTTTGGCAGTCGTTGATGGGCTTGTTGGCAGCCTTGTACCTGGTGTTCAGTATTTCAGAGGTCAGCAACATGCGCGTGCTGGAATTGTTCATCAACTGGGTTCGATCAGGCTTTGATGTCAGTTTGCCGCCCAAAGCAGGTTTGCTCGTGCCCTTTTTCAAGGAAATCAGCTATCCCTTGGGTGTGTTTGGTTTTGTCTTGCTCACTTACCTGGTGATCGTGGGCTCGAGCAACGCGGTCAACTTAACCGACGGACTCGATGGCTTGGCCATCATGCCGGTTGTGATGGTGGGCTCTGCGCTGGGCATCTTCGCTTATGCCGCGGGCAGCGCCATCTATTCCAAATACTTGTTTTTGCCGCACATTCCCGGTGCTGGTGAGTTGGTGATTTTTTGTGGCGCGATCGCAGGTGCTGGCTTGGCCTTTTTGTGGTTCAACACACACCCAGCACAAGTCTTCATGGGTGATGTTGGCGCCTTGGGCTTGGGTGCTGCGTTGGGAACGATTGCAGTGATTGTTCGCCAAGAAATCGTGTTGGCGATCATGGGCGGCATCTTTGTGGCTGAGGCTTTGTCGGTCATGTTGCAGGTGACTTACTTCAAATACACCAAACGCAAATTCGGTGAGGGTAGGCGTATTTTCAAAATGGCGCCTCTACACCATCACTTTGAAAAATCGGGATGGAAAGAAACCCAGGTGGTGGTTCGGTTTTGGATCATCACCATGCTGTTGTGTTTGGTGGGCTTGTCCACCTTGAAGCTGCGTTAACCATGAACATGTTCAAGGGCCATCACATGCTGATCCTGGGTCTGGGTGACTCAGGCTTGGCCATGGCCCGTTGGTGCGCATGGCAGGGGGCTGAGGTCACAGTGGTGGATACACGTGAGCAACCACCAGGTCTGAAAGCCTTGTTGGAAGAAGGCTTGTCGGTGACTTTCAAGTCACAAGCCTTCCATGCGGACTTGCTGTCAGGCAAGCCTGTGCATGGCGTTTTCAAGAGCCCGGGCCTGAGCCCCGCTGACGTGGCGCCGGTTTGGCAAGCTGCCAAAGCGCAAGGCATTTGGGTTGGCACCGAACTCAGCCTGTTTGCCCACGCCCTGGCGCAATTGAAATCCTCAGCCCAAGCCTATCAACCGCATGTGTTGGCCATCACCGGTACCAACGGCAAAACCACCGTGACCCGCTTGACCGGCTTGTTGCTGGAAAGAGCTGGCAAGGATGTGGCTGTGGCCGGCAATATCGGGCCGACGCTGCTCGATACCTTGCGGACGCGTTGGTCAGAAAAGCCCCAAGTATGGGTGCTGGAGTTGTCGAGTTTTCAATTGGATGAGGTGAAGGACTTCGAGCCGACAGCCGCATGTCTGCTCAATATCACCCAAGACCATTTGGATTGGCATACCGACATGGCTGCCTATGCCCGAGCCAAAGCGAATGTTTGGGGCGGCCATGGGACAGGCGTGTTGCCCAGGCATGATCCAGAGGTGATCGGCTCATGGCCGCAAAACAGCAAAGATAAAAAAGCCGTGCCCAGGCAGAAGATCAGTTTTGGTCCCGATGAACCGCAGGCACCGGGTGACTTTGGTTTATCAACCATCCATGGCATGACCTGGCTGGTTCGCGCTTCACCACTGGAAGAGCCTTGCAGCAAGCGTGCCAAGGTCAGCGAGGAGCCCTTGCAGATCCAGCGCTTGATGCCTGCCGATGCATTACGCATCCGGGGCCAACACAATGCCTTGAATGCACTGGCGGCATTGGCGCTGGCCAGCACTTGCAGCCCAGTTTTGGCTCCTTTGCTGCATGGCTTGCGAGAGTACCAAGGCGAGCCGCACCGCTTGTCGTCGGTGGCGATGGTCAACGACATCGAATACATCGATGACAGCAAAGGCACCAATGTGGGCGCCACGGTCGCAGCCATCAACAGCTTGGGCGTGGATCGACAACTGGTGGTGATCATGGGTGGCGAAGGCAAGAACCAAGATTTTGCACCGCTGATCGAACCCGTGACCCGGCATGTTCGGGCCGTGGTGTTGATCGGTCGGGATGCTGCAAAACTGGGTGAAGCTTTGCGCATCAACGGGGTCGAGCAGCACATGGCCCATGACATGCAAGATGCCGTTCGAGCAGCCACGCAGTGTGCCCGTGCTGGCGACGTCGTGCTGCTGTCACCTGCTTGTGCCAGCTTGGACATGTATGCCAATTACGTGGCACGGGCCGATGCATTTGCAGAAGCGGTCACTGAATTGGCCAATGGGGAGGTCAACGCATGAGCACTTCATTGCTTGGCTGGGGAGGGCGGGTCAGCAAATGGCTCGGCAGCCAACCCAAGGACAGCATCGATGCTTTGCCGGTTCGTTTGCATGGGCATGAATTCACCAGCACCGGCGCAGCACCCGGTAGCGTGAAGGGTTTTGACCAAGCATTGATATGGGCAATTGCAGGCCTCTTGATGTGGGGCCTGGTGATGGTTTATTCAGCATCCATTGCCCTCAATGACAACGCGCAGTCGAGTGGCCTGTCGCAGGCCCACTACCTGATCAGACACAGCTTTTCATTGGGCATTGCTTTCATCGCCGCCTTGTTGGTTTTTCAGGTCTCCATGGATACCTGGGAGAAGGCGGCACCATGGGTTTTCATCGCATCCATCGTGCTGCTGATTGTGGTGTTGCTGCCTTTCATCGGCAAGAGTGTCAATGGCGCCAGGCGCTGGATCAGTTTTGGGGTGATGAATTTCCAGCCCTCTGAATTGGCCAAACTCGGAACCCTGCTTTACGCGGCCGACTACATGGTTCGAAAAATGGATGTCAAGGAAAAGTTTTTCAAGGCAGTCACGCCGATGGGAATCGCCATTGGCATCGTCGGTTCCCTGCTGCTGGCAGAACCCGACATGGGTGCCTTTTTGGTGATCGCAGTCATCGCCATGGGCATTTTGTTTTTAGGCGGTGTCAATGCAAGGATGTTTTTGCTGATGGCGGGTATTTTGGTGGTGGCATTTGGTTTGATGATCGCACTCTCACCATGGCGGCGCGAAAGGATTTTTGCCTACCTCGACCCCTTTGGTGCAGCGCACGCCCTGGGCAAAGGATTTCAACTGTCACACTCCTTGATTGCTTTCGGCCGTGGCGAAATTTTTGGCGTCGGTTTGGGTGGCAGTGTCGAAAAGCTTCACTGGTTGCCCGAGGCGCACACCGATTTCTTGTTGGCAGTCATTGGTGAAGAGTTTGGTTTGGTCGGTGTTGTCATCGTGATCGGTGTGTTTATGTGGTTGACCCGCCGCATCATGTTCATTGGTCGCCAAGCCATTGCCATGGACCGCGTGTTCGCCGGACTGGTGGCGCAAGGTGTGGGCATTTGGATGGGCTTTCAAGCGTTCATCAACATGGGCGTGAATTTGGGCGCCTTGCCCACCAAGGGTCTGACATTGCCACTCATGAGTTATGGCGGGTCGGCGATCTTGCTCAACCTGATTGCCCTGACCATGGTGCTCAGGGTTGACCATGAAAATCGCTTGCTGATGCACGGAGGTCGTGTATGACCAAACGCACAGCCTTGGTGATGGCAGGCGGCACAGGTGGCCATATTTTTCCCGGCCTGGCATTGGCAGAACTGCTGCGCGAACAAGGTTGGCAAGTGCATTGGATGGGTGCGCCCGCACCCAGCATGGAGAGCCAATTGGTGCCTGCCCAAGGATTTGCGTTTGAAATGGTTCGCTTCGGCGGTGTGCGCGGCAAAGCCGTGTTGACCTTGGTCTGGTTGCCGATGGGCTTGTTACAGGCTTTTTGGCAAAGCCTGAGGATCATTCGGCGCATCAAGCCTGATGTGCTGGTGGGTTTTGGCGGCTACATCACCTTTCCGGGGGCCATGATGGGTGTGCTGTGTGGCAAGCCTTTGGTACTGCACGAGCAAAACGCTGTCGCCGGCACAGCCAACAAAATACTCGCGCAATTGGCCGATCGGGTGATGAGCAACTTCCCCGAAGTGTTGCCGAAAACCCATTGGGTAGGCAACCCGTTGCGGCAAGCCTTCACCGAATTTCCCCCGCCCTCTGCGCGCTTTGCGCAACGAAGCGGACCGTTGCGAATCGTGGTGGTGGGTGGCAGTTTGGGCGCACAAATACTCAACCAAGTCGTGCCACAAGCATTGGCCTTGCTGCCCTCGCATCAACGCCCTGAGGTGGTTCACCAAGGCGGTGCCAAGCACCTGGAAGCCTTGAAAACAAACTATGCCAATGCACAGGTGGAGGCAAGCTTGGTGGCCTTTATCGACGACACAGCCTCGGCTTTTGCACAGGCTGATTTGGTGATTTGCAGGGCTGGGGCCAGCACGGTGAGCGAATTGGCGGCAATTGGTGTTGCCGCACTGATGGTGCCCTTTCCCCATGCAGTCGATGACCATCAAACCGCCAATGCCCAATTTTTGTCGTCCCAAAACGCGGCTTGGTTGATGCCACAGACAGCCTTGACCGCCGTGGCATTGGCGCAGTTCATTGCAAACACACACAGGGACCAGCTCGAACAAGTCGCCAACAAAGCGTATGCCTTGCGCAAGACCCATGCGGCGCAAGACATGGCCGTTGCGTGTGAGGAGTTGACCGTATGAAACATGCCATTCGTCATGTGCATTTTGTCGGAATCGGTGGTGCGGGCATGAGCGGCATCGCTGAAATACTTCACAACCTGGGCTACACCGTGTCAGGTTCGGACCTGGCAGACAGCCCGGTGTTGCGACGCTTGCAGGCCATGGGCATCCACACCCATGTGGGCCATGACGCATCCCACATCGCGGGTGCAGGTGCCGTGGTGACATCTACCGCGGTCAAAGCAGACAACCCGGAGGTGGTGGCTGCGCATGAAAAATGGATTCCCGTGGTACCCAGGGCAGTGATGCTGGCTGAACTCATGCGGTTGAAGCAGGGCATTGCGATTGCGGGCACCCATGGCAAGACCACCACCACGAGTTTGGTCGCCAGCGTTTTGGCGCAAGCTGGCTTGGATCCGACATTTGTCATTGGTGGTCGATTGATCAGCGCGGGAGCCAACGCCAAGTTGGGCTCGGGTGAATACATCGTGGTCGAAGCCGACGAGTCCGATGCATCCTTTTTGAGCTTGAATCCGATCATGTCGGTGGTCACCAACATCGATGCCGATCACATGGAAACCTATGGCCATGACTTCAATCGCTTAAAGGCCGCTTTCATCGAGTTTTTACACCGAATGCCTTTTTATGGGGCTGCCGTGTTGTGCGCAGACGACCCGGTGCTGGCCAGCATGTTCACCGAGGTGTCACGACCGATCACCAGCTATGGTTTGTCCGCTGACGCTCAGGTCAGAGCCTTGGATGTCCGGGCAGTCGGTTCGCAAATGCAATTTCGTGTCTCGCGCAGCAACGGCATCACCCTGCCAGACTTGAACATTCAATTGAATCTGCCTGGTATTCACAATGTGCTCAATGCACTGGCTGCCATTTCAGTGGCCGTCGAGCTCAATGTGCCGGATGAAGCCGTCGTGCAAGCCTTGGCTGAATTCAAAGGCGTTGGCCGGCGGTTTCAAAGTCATGGCGAACACTTGGCTGCTGATGGCGGCCACTACACCCTGATTGAAGACTACGGACACCATCCCGTTGAATTGGCGGCCACTTTGGCCGCCGCACGTGGTGCTTTTCCAGGCCGGCGATTGGTGCTGGCATTTCAACCACACCGCTTCACCAGAACACGCGATTGTTTTGAAGACTTTGTGCGGGTCATGCGAGATGCAGATGTGGTGTGGTTGACAGAAGTGTATGCAGCCGGCGAAGAACCGATCGCGGCAGCCGATGGCCGTGCCTTGGCGCACGCTTTGCGCGTGGCGGGGCAGCAGGCGTTGGTGTTTGCCCAAGATTTAACGCAACTCGAAGACATATTGCGAAGCAACACGCAAGATGGTGATGTGGTGATGTGCATGGGTGCAGGCACCATCGGCCAGTTGCCCGGCAAATTGAGTGGTGTCAAGCATGCAGCAGGTAAACCCAAGCTCCAGGTGGTCAGGCCATGACAACATTCAACATTCAAACCGCCAAAGTGGCTGTGCTTTTGGGTGGGCATTCCGCCGAGCGCGAGATCTCCCTCATGTCCGGTCAAGGTGTGCTCAAAGCACTGCTTGCCAGTGGTGTGAATGCGCATGCCTTTGACCCGGCCAGTACTGCCTTGCAAGCGCTGCCCAGCATGGGTTTCACGCACGCCTTCATCTGTTTGCATGGACGTCACGGCGAAGATGGCACGGTGCAAGGTGCTCTCGAACTCATGGGCATTCCATACACCGGCTCAGGTGTCTTGGCATCCGCAATGGCCATGGACAAACACATGACCAAGCGTTTATGGGTAGCTGACGGTTTGTCCACGCCTGCCTCCGTTTGGTTGGCGGCGTCCGAGCAATCCCCTGAAAACATCGACGCGATCGCTGGCAAACTGGGTCTGCCTTTCATCGTCAAGCCGCCACATGAAGGCTCATCCATCGGCGTGAGCAAGGTCGGTGCAGTGGCTGACATCATGCCGGCCGTGGCACTGGCCACCCGATACGACCCTGACCTGCTGTGCGAGGCTTTCATCCATGGTGAGGAAGTGACCTGCCCAGTGCTGGGAGAAGCTGCTTTTGTGCAGGCACTGCCCGTGGTGAGAATTGCAGCCCCCGAAGGCGCTTACGACTACCAAAACAAATACTTCACAGACAAGGTTCAATACCACTGCCCCAGTGGTTTGCCAGCCCAAGAGGAGGCCGCCATTCAGGCGCTGAGTGTGGCGGCATATCAGTCCTTGGGCTGCCGGGGATGGGGTCGTGCCGACATCATGATTCGCGCCAGTGACAGAAAACCGTTTTTGCTCGAATTGAACACCAGCCCCGGGATGACGGACCATTCATTGGTGCCGATGTCAGCCAAGGCGGCGGGCATGTCCTACCCAGCGTTGTGCATGGCGATTTTGCGCAGTGCCAGGCTCGACAGCGATCTGGGGGTCAAACAACCATGAGCACCAGGCATTCGATGCAGATGCAGGAAAAGCCAGAGCTTGCTTTGGATGTGCGATTGATGAACATCACCAGTGTGCTGCTGCTGCTTGCCTTGGCGGTGGCCAGCGCTGTCGTGGTGTTGTGGTGGGCGTTTCGTCATCCGGTGTTTTCCATCACCACCATTTCAGTCAGTGGAGATGTGCGCCACAACAACGAAGTCACGCTCAGGGCCAATGTGCTGCCACGCTTGCAAGGCAGCTTTTTCACGGTAGACCTGCTGCAAACCAAAGCAGCATTTGAAAATGTCCCGTGGGTTCGTCAAGCCATGGTCAAGCGTGAGTTTCCTGACCGCTTGCGGGTGTATTTATTTGAGCACGAGCCAGTGGCCTATTGGGGCGCGGAATCAGACTCCCGCTTGCTCAACCAGCAAGGTGAGGTGTTCAGTGCGAACTTTGGTGAATTGGAAGATGAAAACCTGCCGAACTTGATCGGTCCGGACACCGAATCAGTGCGGGTATTGCACATGTTTCAAGCCCTGGCACCCGAATTGGAAAAACTTGAATTGCAGGTCCATGGCCTGGAGCTCACGGGCCGAGGCAGTTGGCGCGCGCAACTCAAAAGCGGAGCCAGCATTGAACTCGGGCGTGGCAACGAAGCGCAAGTCATGGCGAGGGTGCAAAGGTTGAGTCAAACACTGGCACAGGTGAGTCAGCGTTACGGCAGACAGGCGCAAGCGTTGGAATCGGCAGATTTGCGGCATGTGAATGGTTATGCACTGCGTTTGCGCGGTGTCAGCACATTGGATACGACAGCAACAAGGTAAGTACAAAGAGGTTCTCATGGCAAAAGAGTACAAAGACTTGGTGGTGGGTTTGGACATTGGCACCAGCAAAGTCATGGTGGTGGTCGCTGAAGTCTTGCCTGGTGCGGAACTCAAACTCGCTGGCCTGGGCATTGCGCCAAGCAATGGCTTAAAGCGTGGCGTGGTGGTCAACATCGATGCTACGGTGCAAAGCATTCAGCAGGCTTTGAAAGAGGCCGAGCTGATGGCCGACTGCAAAATAACCCGTGTCTACACAGGCATCACCGGCAGCCATATTCGTGGCATCAACTCGCATGGCATGGTGGCTGTCAAGGACCGCGAGGTGACCGCCGCTGACGTGGCACGGGTGGTGGAAACGGCCAAAGCAGTCAACATATCGACAGATCAACGGGTCTTGCTGGTCGAACCGCAGGAATTCATCATTGACGGACAAGATGTCAAGCAACCGATTGGCATGAGTGGTATTCGTCTGGAAGCCAAAGTGCATATCGTCACCGGTGCGCAAACCGCCGCAGAAAACATCATCAAGTGCGTACGCCGATGTGGTTTGGATGTGGACCATTTGATGCTCAACCCCTTGGCCTCGAGTTTGTCGGTGCTCACCGATGATGAGCGTGAATTGGGTGTGGCCTTGGTGGACATTGGTGCAGGTAGCACCGACATTGCCATCTTCACCGGTGGCGCGATTCGCCACACCGCGGTCATCCCGATCGCAGGCGACTTGATCACCAGCGACATCGCCATGGCTTTGCGTACACCCACCAAAGACGCAGAAGACATCAAAGTGGAATCTGGTTTTGCCAAGCAATTGCTTGCCGACCCGAACGTGCAGGTGGAGGTGCCAGGCTTGGGTGACCGGGGCCCACGCATGCTCAGCCGTCAAAATTTGGCGGGCGTCATCGAGCCACGCATCGAAGAAATTTTCCAGTTGGTGCAGCAAGTCCTGCGCGACTCTGGCTACGAAGAGGTTTTGTCCTCAGGCATTGTGATCACCGGTGGCAGCGCGATGATGCCCGGCATGATCGAGTTGGGTGAAGACATATTTTTAAAAGCGGTACGCCGTGGCGTACCTCGCTACAGCAGTGCTTTGAGTGACATGGTGTCGCATTCACGTGCTGCCACCGTGATGGGCCTGCTGGAAGAAGCACGCATGGCCCGTTTGCGAGGCTTTCGGGTGGCACAGAAAAATGGGTCCATGAAAACCGCCATGGGTCGGGTCAAAGACTGGTTTGTGGGGAACTTCTGAACATGACACCTGCAACACACACGTTCTTAAAGCGCATGCAAACAATGCCATTGACCTGCCGACGATGGCGACCCTGTATCCGTGGCGCACCGCCTGGCTGAATCTGCGCATGACAACACCAAAACTGACTGTATTTACTGAATTGGAGAAACAACATGAGCATTGAAATGATCGAAACAAACGAATTCAACCCTGAAACCCAAATCCGCGTGATTGGCGTGGGCGGCGGCGGCGGTAATGCTGTTGAACACATGATCAACAGTGGTGTGCGCGGCGTGGAATTCATCTGCGCCAACACCGATGTCCAGGCATTGAATGTCAGCTCAGCCAAGCGCGTCATTCAGTTGGGCGACAACGGCTTGGGCGCAGGCAGCAGGCCTGAGCGTGGTCAAGCCGCTGCAGAGGCCGCGGTTGAAACCATCCGTGAGGTTTTGCAAGGCGCCAACATGGTGTTCATCACCGCTGGCATGGGTGGTGGCACCGGCACGGGTGCTGCACCCGTCGTTGCGAGGGTCGCTCGTGAAATGGGCATCCTGACTGTCGGTGTGGTCACCAAACCGTTTGATTGGGAAGGCGGTCGCCGCATGACCAATGCCGAAGCCGGCTTGGCCGAGTTGGAAGCCAATGTCGACTCCTTGATCGTGGTGCTGAATGAAAAACTGCTTGAAGTCTTGGGTGACGATGTCAGCGTAGACCAGGCGTTTTCATTCGCCAACGATGTATTGAAAAACTCGGTTGGCGGCATTGCAGAAATCATCAATGTCGAGGCATTGGTCAATGTGGACTTTGAGGACGTGCGAACCGTCATGAGTGAGCAGGGCAAAGCCATGATGGGCACTGCCACTGCCAGTGGCCCCGACCGCGCGCGCATTGCCGCCGAGCAAGCCGTGGCATGCCCTTTGTTAGAAGGTGTGGACATGACCGGTGCCAAAGGCGTGTTGGTGCTGATCACCGCAGCCAAAGGCGCTTTGAAGTTGGCCGAGTCACGCGAAGCCATGAACACCATCCGCGCCTTTGCCTCGCCAGAAGCGCATGTGATTTACGGCACGGCTTACGATGAATCCTTGGGCGACCAAATACGTGTGACCGTGGTGGCGACCGGTTTGGCGCAAGCCGGGCGGCGCGTGGCTCCACCCTTGTCGGTGATCCGTACCGGTACCCATGATGTGTCTTACCCAACCGCACAAGCAGTCATGCCCAGCACCAGCATGCCATCGAACAGCAGCAGCACCTCCTCTGCCAGCAGCGACAGCATGCCCAATGGCATGGCGACGCCCAACCCCAAGCCCGATTACGCCAGCACCAATGTCAATGTGCCCAGCGTTTGGCGAACCCGTGACAGGACGCAAGCCGCGGCCAAGGTTGATGCCATGTCATCCGGCGGCATGGACAATTACGAGATCCCAGCGTTCTTGCGCAAGCAGGCTGACTAAAATCACCGGGTGCTGAAACAACGAACACTTCTGTCGATCACCCGCGCGGTGGGCGTGGGCTTGCACAGCGGTCAGCGTGTGGAATTGACCTTGCGGCCGGCGCCACCCGACGCTGGCGTGGTGTTTCGCCGCACCGATTTGGCGCATCCGGTGGACATACCTGTGAGCGCCATCGCGGTCACAGACACCCGCATGGCTTCCACCATATCAGCGCAAAACGCCAAGGTGCACACGGTTGAACACCTGATGTCAGCATGTTCTGGTCTGGGCATTGACAACCTTTATGTCGATATCACGGCCGAAGAAGTGCCTATCTTGGACGGCTCTTCCGCATCGTTTGTGTTCCTGTTGCAAAGCGCTGGCATTGCTTTGCAAAACGCCCCCAAGCGGTTCATCCGCGTGGTCAAGCCTGTGGCGGTTGAGCAGGGGGAGGGTGAAAACAAAAAATGGGCACGGTTGACACCGCACCATGGCTACAAGCTGAGTTTTGAAATTGACTTTCAGCACCCAGCGGTCGACTCCACCGGTCAGCGGGTGGAGTTCGACACTGAATCAGGCAGCTATGTCAAAGACATTGCCCGAGCGCGCACCTTTGGCTTTACCAAGGATGTTGAACACATGCGGGCCAATGGTTTGGCTTTGGGGGGCGGGCTAGACAACGCGATCGTGATGGACGACTACAAGGTACTCAACAGCGAAGGTCTGCGCTACGACGATGAGTTTGTCAAACACAAGATCTTGGATGCGATGGGCGATTTGTATTTGCTGGGCAGGCCTTTGTTGGCTGCCTACAGCGCATTTCGCTCTGGGCATGCCTTGAACAATCTGCTGCTGCGCGAACTGCTCAGCCGCCCCGATGCCTATGAACTCATCAGCTTTGAAGATGAGCGAGAAGCACCCAAAGGCTTGGCCCAGCTGGCACCTGCTTGGTGATTACTTGTTGGCCAACAACCCAGTGATGTGCCGCGCATGGGCATGTGTGATCGCCAAGCCCAATGCATCTGCGGCATCCGGCCCTGGCAGACCCGGCAGCAGCAGCAAGCGTTTCACCATTTCTTGAACCTGCGCTTTGGCCGCTTTGCCATGCCCGGCGATTGCTTTTTTCATTTGCAGCGCGGTGTATTCAGACACAGGCAAAGCGGCATGCGTCAATGCAGTCAAGCAAGCACCACGGGCTTGACCCAGCAACAAACTGGCTTGCGGGTTCATGTTGACGAACACGATCTCCACCGCGGATTCATGCGGTTGGTAGCGGGCAACAACCTCCTGAATGCCATTGAAAATCACTTGCAAACGCGCGGGCAAATCACCGCTTGGCAAGTGCTTGGTGCTGATCGTGCCGCTGGCCACATACTGCAACTGTTTGCCATCACTGCAGACCACACCAAAACCTGTGTATTGCAAGCCCGGGTCAATGCCCAAGATCTTTATGGACCCAGCGCTCAAGGCAACTCCGCATGCGGCATGCGCGCCAAAATGGTTTGGGCGCGACCGGCCAGGTAAGGTGAGCGGGGAAACTTTTCATAGTATTTTGGACGAGGCAACATCACAGCCAAACGAGCGCATTCCCATGCGCTGAGTTGCTTGGCAGGGCGGCGGTAATAGTGCTGCGCGGCGGCCTCAATGCCAAACACGCCTTCTCCCCACTCGACACTGTTGAGGTAAATTTCCAAGATGCGTTCCTTGTCCAGGATGAGTTCGAGGACCAAGGTTAAGAACAACTCTTGTGCTTTGCGCAGCAGGTTTCGCTCGCCACTGAGAAATAAATTCTTGGCCAACTGTTGGGTAATGGTTGAGCCCCCCACCACCTTGACCGACTTGGCATGCGCAGACGGCGCTTGAGCACGGGCTTGAGCACGTGCTTGCGCTTTGGCATTTTTATTCCATGCTTTCTCCAAAGCCTCCCATTGCACGCCACCATGGCTGGCAAACACATCGTCCTCAGAGGCAATCACTGCGCGTTCGATGGCTTTGGGATGCTGCAGCGCCGATACCCACTCATGACGCCAGCGCAGCGTTGAATGTTTTCTGGCAATGCGCAGGGCTTCAGAGCGTTGAAACGAGGTGGACCAAGGGTCTATCGACTGCATGCTGACGATGCGCAGTACAAAAAAAAGCTGCAGACCGATGACGGACAGCGCGACCAGGGCAAGCCAGCGAAGCCAAGGATTGAAACGTGATGGGACGCTCATGTCATGGGCCTTGCAACGATGTTTGCAAAGTATTGCTGCGTTCAAAACTGAAGCGGGTCACCAAAGCCAATTGATCCATTTGTCGACGCATGTCTTGACTGAATGGCCCAAACGGTCCAGCGGCTCGGGCAATCAGCTTGGCTTGCGTATCCAGTGCCGGGTTGCCAGAACCGACAGACACATCAATGCCGATGACTTGGCCCTGGGCATCAATCGTGATGACCATGATCAAGCTGCCGTAGATTTTTTGACCCTGTGATTCAGGAAAATACAAAGTGCCACGGGCCTCGATTTTGCGTCTCAGTTGCTCGTAGTAAAGCGCGTAGGCAACTTCCTTGGTACTTGGACTGACATACCGTTTGCGTGGTCTGGCGTTTTCTTCTTGGATACGTTGTTCGATTTGCGCGAGCATTTTCAGCAGTTGCTGGCGCTGACGTTCAACAGCAGGGTCACTGGGTTCTTGGTTGGTTTTTTGCAGCATTGCCAGCATCTGTTTGGTTTGAGCCAGCAAGGCTGTTTGGGCCATTTCACGCTGCGTGATCTGGCTGCTGACATGGTCATCTGCCGCGCCTGTTTGACTGCGTTGGGCGTTGACCAGCGGCGAAGTGGCCCGTGCTTGTTGCAGATCACCGCCGCCCGCTAAGTTGGTTTGTGCCAAGGCTTTCGCATTGGTCTTGGATTTTTCGTCGGAAACGGTGTTGACCAAAATCACTTCCAGGCCTGAGTCACGCACCAAACGGTCCATCCGCTCTGGCACACCCAGTTGGACGGACAAAAGCCCCATGTGAATCAATACCGACAGGCCCCAAGCCCATTTCATGGCGCAGTCTCTCCTGCCTCAGTTTCGGACAGATCGACCGCAATCGTCAGCGGTCCCGCCGTGGCCTCGTCCTCATCCTCTGGCGCTGGCATCGACTCAGGCTGGTCCAAGGCATGCAAATACTGGGTTTGCAGGTCCAAGGAGATCAAATCCATGGCCACAATGCGAACCCGAATCGAGCCGCCGCGCTCAAGGGGCGGCGCACCTTGGACTGAAAAAACCAAAGGCAATGTGTTGGCGCGCGCCAAGGGCTGCTCGCCAGGGTAGGACTTCAATACCACCGCATCCAACTCCGTCACGCCTTGTTGCTTCACATATTGCAAGGTCCAAAAACGCTCCATGCTCGATTGGTGAGCGTTGTAGGCGCTGTAGGCGGTGTCAAACGCCGAGATGATGCCAAACAGATCTGCATCTTTGGGCTTGAACGGGGCCACCAAAGCAGCGGTTGCCCCATGTCGCGCGCAGGCAATCAGTTGCCACTGGTTGACCAAATCGGTGTAGCGTCTGAGTGGTGAGGTGCTCCAGGCATAACTGGGGACACCAATGCCGGCATGGGGCAGCGCCTTGGTGCCCATGCGAACTTTGATACCAGGGGCCAAACTGGCTTGGCTGCGGTAGATGGCAGGCACGCCCAAACTGGCCATCCACTGCCCCCAGGTGCTGTTGGCCAAAATCATGGCCTCGGCCACGATCAAATCCAAGGGAGCGCCACGTTGGCGAACTGTGATGTTGACCTGCTCATGGCCTTGGGGGCCGTCCTCGGCTGTGTCTTCCAAGCGGAAGTGGTAGTCAGGTCGATTGAAGGTTTCCGGTTTGCCTCTTACCACTTCTCTTTGGGCCTTGAGGTGCTTGGCCAGTCGAAACAAAAAGGCCATTTCACCGTGTGGCATCGGGGGGGCGCCAGACACAGCTGCAGGAGCCGATTGGGTCAGCCATTCCTCTGTGACAACAGCGTCCAATTGGTCGTGCCGCAAGTTGGCAGCGATCGGCACCTGTTCCAACCGGGTGCTGCTTGCTTGGATCGCCAAAGTGCTTGCGTCCCATTGCACATAGAGGGACAAGGCGGGGCAATCATGCCCCTCTTTCAACGTGAATTGCTCAACGATGCTGTCAGGCAGCATGGTGATTTTGTGACCCGGCATGTAAACCGTGGACAAACGGGAGCGACCCAGCGCATCCCAATCGCTTCCGGGCTGAACCGCCAAGCCTGGTGCGGCAATATGGATGCCCAAGGTGATGCTGTCAGTGCCCAACCCTTGCACCGACAAAGCATCGTCAATTTCAGTGGTTTGGGAATCGTCAATCGAATAGGCCCGCACTGCGGCCAGCGGCAGATTGCTGCAGCCAGTTGGCGCTTGCAGTGGCGGGAACTGCGTGCCTTTGGGGAAGTTGTCAAATAAAAATCGTTGCCAATGAAAATCATAGGCCGAGCGAATGGCACCGGCTTGCTGCAACAACGCCAGTGGGGGCAGCCCACTGTTGCGAGAAGCCTCCACCACAGCCCGGTACTCTGGCGCATTTTTGTCCGGCTTGAACAAAATTTTGTAGAGTTGCTGCGCCACCGCATCCGGGCACATGCCTTGGCTCAATTGGCTGGCCCATGCAGCAATTTGCGCTTGGACTTGTTTTTTCTTCTCGATCGCCAGTAAGGCTTGCTCAATCACCTCGGCCGTGGCCTTGCGAAAACGGCCTTTGCCCGCGCGACGGAAGTAGTGGGGCGCTTCAAACAAACACAAAAGCATGCCCAATTGCTGGGCTGGGGTGGCGTCTTTGCTGAAGTAGTCTTGGGCGAGGGAGACAAAACCAAATTCCTCGTCCGGTGCAAATTCCCAAGCCATCTCTGTTTCAATGTCGTTGGCGACTGTTTGCCCCGCAAGCATGAAATCGGCTGGCTGGGGTTTGTCAAACTTCATCAACACATTTGCGCTTTTCACCTTCATGCGCTTGCCGCTGTCGAGCTCGATATGGACCGAGGCTTCGGCCTCGGACATGAGCCGCCCGGTCATGAACTTTCCACTGTCTTCAAAAAGTGCATACATGTCTGGGATTCTCCCATGATGCTCCGATAAACTTCCGCCATGGCAAATCAAATTGGCAAATACAGTGTGCTGCAACGCATCTCACCCATGGTGCTTGGCTTTGACGCGGTACTTGGCATCAGTGTGCTGCTGCTGGCCTTGGCTGGCTTGGTTTCTATTTTCTCGTCTGGCTATGCCGACGGCCAGCGTTTTTTCGACCATGGCCGAAACATTTTTTTGGCTTGCTGCATCATGATGGTGGTTGCGCAAATCCCACCGCAACGCATCATGACCTTGGCTGTGCCGGTCTACATCGTGGGTTTGGCCCTGCTGGTTGCCGTGGCTTGGTTTGGGTTGACCAAAAAGGGTGCACAGCGCTGGCTGAACGTGGGCATCGTGATTCAACCCAGTGAAATCATGAAAATCGGCATGCCTTTGATGCTGGCTTGGTGGTTCCAAAAACGCGAAGGGCAATTGCGCCCATTGGATTTTTTGGTGGCCAGTGTCATCTTGACCATTCCAGTGGCGTTGATCGTTAACCAACCCGATCTGGGAACGGCGATCTTGGTGATGGCCGCAGGCCTGTACGTGCTTTTTTTTGCTGGACTGAGTTGGTGGTTGATCGTGCCGCCGGTGTTGTTGGGCTTGGTGGGTATGACGTTACTGGTGATTTTTGAGCCCATTTTGTGTGTCCCAGGCGCCGACTGGCCATTTTTGCGGGACTACCAGCAGCAACGGGTGTGCACCTTGCTGGACCCCGGACGTGACCCGCTGGGCAAAGGCTTTCACATCATCCAAGCCATGATTGCCATTGGCTCTGGCGGTTTTTGGGGCAAAGGATTGATGCAAGGCACCCAATCTCAATTGGATTTCATTCCCGAGCGAACCACCGACTTTGTATTTGCAGCCTTCTCTGAAGAATTTGGCTTGTTCGGCAACATGTTGCTGATTGGCGGCTTCATGGTGTTGGTTTTCAGGGGGTTGACCATCGCCACGGAGGGGCCCACTTTGTTTGCCCGTCTGTTGGCGGGCAGCATCACCTTGATTTTTTTCACTTACGCAATCGTCAACATGGGCATGGTGACTGGCATGTTGCCGGTGGTGGGCGTGCCTTTGCCGTTCATCAGCTACGGTGGCACTGCCATGGTCACCCTGGGCTTTGGCATGGGGATATTGCTCTCGGTGGCCAAAGCCAAACAGCTGGTCCAGTCCTGAGTTGACCGGGCACACCCCGAGCCGCACAGGGTTGTTGCGCCACTCCTACAATGTCCAAATGATTTCACGTGAACCCACCCTTGAACGCTTGGGCATCGCCCAAAGCCTGTTACTCACCCCTTATGGTTTGGATGAATCGCATCTGAGCCAGGCCTTGTCAGCGATTCGAGCCCATCAGGTGGATGACGCAGACCTGTACTTTCAGTACACCCGATCCGAAGGCTGGAGTTTGGAGGAAGGCATCGTCAAGACGGGTTCTTTCAGCATCGACCAAGGGGTGGGCGTTCGCGCTGTCAGTGGCGAGAAAACCGCCTTCGCTTATTCCGACGACATTTCCATGGCCTCCTTGATGGACGCAGCCCATACCGTGCGCAGCATTGCTGCGGCTGGTTTGAATGCCCGCACCAAGGTGCCTGCCCGTTTGATTGCCCCAAGCCGCAAGTTATATGCAGGCGAGGATCCCATTGGCTCCTTGGACAGCACGGCCAAAGTCCAATTGCTCGAGCGACTTGAGCAGCAAGCCCGCGCCAAAGACCCGCGCGTGGTCCAAGTCATGGCGGGTTTGGCCAGTGAATACGACGTGGTGATGGTCGCCCGTGCGGATGGCACCCTGGCCGCTGATGTGCGTCCTTTGGTGCGCTTGTCTTTGTCGGTCATCGTTGAGCAAAACGGTCGCCGCGAAACTGGCTCGGCAGGCGGCGGCGGTCGTTTTGGCTTGGCCCATTTCGATGCGGCTTGCCTGGCCCGTTATGTGGAAGAAGCGGTGGGTTCGGCCCTGACCAACCTTGAGGCCCGCCCCGCACCCGCGGGCGAAATGACCGTGGTGTTGGGCTCGGGCTGGCCAGGCATTTTGTTGCACGAAGCGATTGGCCACGGCTTAGAGGGTGACTTCAACCGCAAAGGCTCGAGCGCGTTCAGCGGCAAAATTGGCCAGCGGGTGGCCGCCAAGGGCGTCACTGTGCTGGACGACGGCACGATCGCTGACCGCCGCGGCTCGCTCAATGTGGACGATGAGGGCCATGCCAGCCAGAAAAACCTCTTGATTGAAGACGGCATTTTGGTGGGCTATATCCAAGACAGCATGAATGCCCGTCTCATGGGCGTGGCCCCCACCGGCAACGGGCGGCGCGAAAGTTATGCCCATGTGCCCATGCCGCGCATGACCAATACCTACATGTTGGGTGGCGACAAAGACCCCCAAGAAATCGTCGCCAACATCAAAAAAGGTTTGTACGCCACCAATTTCGGCGGCGGACAGGTCGACATCACCTCGGGTAAGTTTGTGTTCTCCGCCAGCCAGGCGTTTTGGGTGGAAAACGGGAAAATCCAATACCCAGTCAAAGGGGCCACCTTGGTCGGTAATGGTCCGGATGCACTCACCCGCGTGAGCATGATTGGCAACGACATGGCGCTTGACCCTGGCGTGGGCACCTGCGGCAAAGAAGGCCAAAGCGTGCCTGTGGGTGTGGGCCAACCCACCTTGCGGATTGACGGCTTGACCGTGGGTGGTACCGCCTGAGGCCCTGCCAAGGGCCTGTGTTACATTCGCCCCCATGAATTCAGCAATATTTCACTTTGCTTTTTTTGGTTTCTCACGCTTCACCGGCGGTCGAGAGGTCTGAACGCAAACAACGCGCTGAACTCCCAAACCAACCGCCGAGCCCCGGCGGTTTTTTTTTACCCGATTCAAACCAAACAGATCGCAAACCAGGAGCCGACATGAAAACACCCAAGCATGATGCTTATGCGCCCACGAATGACCAGACCAGCCAGACCGATAACCAGCGTATCAAGGACATCACCGTGTTGCCGCCCCCTGAACATTTGATCCGCTTCTTTCCGATTGCGGGCACGGCCGTTGAGAGTTTGATCGCCAAGACACGCCAGCGTGTACACAACATCATGGCCGGCAAAGACGACCGTTTGCTGGTGGTGATGGGACCGTGTTCGATCCACGACCCGGCTGCTGCACTGGACTATGCCCGCCGGTTGAAAGCTGAGCGCGAAAAATACGCAGACACCTTGGAGATCGTGATGCGTGTGTACTTTGAGAAGCCACGCACCACCGTGGGTTGGAAGGGTTTGATCAACGACCCCTACTTGGACGAGAGTTACCGCATCGATGAGGGTTTGCGCATTGCGCGTCAGTTGCTGATTGAAATCAACCGCCAAGGCGTGCCTGCAGGCAGCGAATTTTTAGATGTGATTTCCCCCCAATACATCGGCGACCTGATCAGCTGGGGCGCGATTGGCGCGCGCACCACCGAGAGCCAGGTGCACCGCGAACTCGCTTCAGGTTTGTCCGCCCCGATCGGCTTCAAAAATGGCACAGACGGCAACATCAAAATCGCCACTGATGCGATTCAAGCCGCTGCGCGTGGTCACCATTTTTTGTCGGTGCACAAAAACGGCCAAGTGGCGATTGTGCAGACCGAGGGCAACCCCGATTGCCACGTGATTTTGCGCGGCGGCAAAGCGCCCAATTACGACGCAGTCAGCGTGGCAGCGGCTTGCAAAGAGCTCGAGGTTGCCAAGTTACCCGCCAGTTTGATGGTCGATTGCAGCCATGCCAACAGCAGCAAGCAGCACGAGCGCCAGTTGGTCGTGGCCAAAGACATTGCCGACCAAATCGCCGGTGGTTCACACAGTGTGTTTGGCGTGATGATCGAAAGCCACCTGCGCGCCGGTGCGCAGAAGTTCACTCCCGGCAAAGACAAAGTGGAAACGCTGAACTATGGACAAAGCATCACCGATGCCTGCTTGTCTTGGGATGACTCGCTCGAGACCTTGGAAGCCCTATCGGCTGGTGTGAAAGCGCGACGCGGCAAAAACTGAGATGCTGACTGCTCGCTTGGTTCAGGCTTGCAAAGCCTGCAGCAAACTCGCGTGCACGCCACCAAAGCCACCATTGCTCATGCACAGCAGATGGTCGCCTGGTCGGGCAGCGGCTTTGACCTTCGCAACCAGGGTGTCAATATCAGCGGCAGTCTGGGCACGCTCCCCCATGCTGGCCAGGACCTCTGCCGCGTCCCAGTCCAGCCCTGCGGTATGGCAAAACGCCAAGTCGGCTTGTTCCAAGCTCCACGGCAGTTGAGACTTCATGGCCCCGAGTTTCATGGTGTTGCTGCGCGGCTCGAACACCGCCAGGATGCGGGCCGTGCCCACTTGACGGCGCAGGCCGTCGACAGTCGTGCGAATCGCGGTCGGGTGGTGGGCAAAGTCGTCATACACCGTGATGGCTTGAGCGCCTGCGCCCACGTGGCCGCGCACTTCCATGCGGCGGCGCACATTTTCAAACGATGACAACGCGTGACAAGCGTCAACCACTGCCACGCCCACATGCTCGGCGGCGATGACGGCGGCCAAGGCGTTCATTTGGTTGTGCACCCCGCCCAAAGCCCATTGCACCCGGCCTTTGACTGCGCCGTGGTGCAGCACCTCGAAGTCTGAGGGCTCGCCGCGCAGTTGCCATGCGGCATGGGCTGCCAGCCCAAAACCTGCCACCTCACTCCAATGTCCCATGTCCAGCACCCGCTGCAAACTTGCTTGCTCGGCGTTGACCACCAAACGACCGCTGCCGGGCAGGGTGCGCAGCAAGTGGTGGAACTGGCGTTCGATCGCTGCCAGGTCGGGGAAGATGTCGGCGTGATCAAACTCGAGGTTGTTAAGGACCGCGGTACGAGGCCGGTAGTGGACAAATTTGCTGCGCTTGTCAAAAAAGGCGGTGTCGTATTCATCTGCTTCGATCACGAACAAGGGACGTTCTTGTCCCGAGGCCAGCCCACCTAAGCGGGCCGAGACAGCAAAGTTCAGGGGCACGCCGCCGATCAAAAAACCAGGGGTCAGGCCTGCTTGGTCCAAGACCCAACTGAGCATGGCGGTGGTGGTGGTTTTGCCGTGGGTGCCTGCCACTGCCAAGACATGCCTGGCTTGTGCGGGCGCGTGCAGCAGATGGTCACTGAGCCACTGCGGGCCGCTGGTGTAGGCCAGGCCGGCTTCTAAAATCGCCTCCATCAACGGGTAGCGTGGCGTGCCGTCGGCCCAGCGGGCGCGAGACACCACATTGCCCACCACGAACATGTCGGGCTTGAGCTGAAGCTGATCGGCACCGTAGCCCTCGATCAATTCGATGCCCAAGGCGCGCAGCTGGTCGCTCATGGGTGGGTAAACGCCGGTGTCGCAACCGGTGACCCGGTGACCCGCTTCGCGGGCGAGGGCGGCCAAGCCGCCCATGAAGGTACCGCAAATGCCGAGGATGTGGATATGCATAGCCTGCGATTGTAGGTTTGGCTGACACGGCAAAATAGGCTGCATGTCAAAGGATGTCAAAGTGGAAATCGCGGCCACCGCTGCCAGGTTGGTGGTGGAAGAAGGCATGGAATACGGCCCTGCCAAGCGCCGTGCGTTGCGCGAGTTGGGTCTGAGCAGCAACAGCCCGTTGCCTGACAACGACCTGCTGGAAGAGCAGGTGTTTGACTATCTGCGGCTGTTTTGCGCAGATACCCAACCCCCGGAATTGCTCGCCCTGCGCCAACTGGCGCTGGTGTGGATGGAGCGGCTTCAAGCCTTTCGTCCGCATCTGAGCGGTGCCGTTTGGCGCGGGTCAGCCACCCGTTTGTCGGACATTTTCATCCAGTTGTTTTGTGACGACCCGAAAGCGGCTGAGCTTCATTTGATAGACAACGGGGTGCGTTATGAAGCCCAGTCTGTCAAGGGTTTCAAGGGCGAGACGGTTGACGCTATGAGCATCCAAAGTTGGTGTCCCGATTTGAATGAGTACATTGGCGTGCATTTGATGGTGCACGACCACAACGATCTGCGGGGCGCATTGCGCCCTGATGACCAAGGGCGAGCGCCCAGAGGGGATATTCAGGCCGTCCGCCAGATGTTGGAGAATGGGTGATGGACACGAATCAACTGTCTCCCCCTGTCAATCCTTCACGCCGCAGCTTGCTGGCGGTGGCCGCGGTCGCCTTGGGCGCTGGTTTGGGTTTGGGTTGGTGGCGACAGCAAACCCAGTCCGTACCTGATGTTTCATTGAGCCCGCTGTGGTCGGCTCAATTCGATCAGCCTGAGGGTTCGGTTCTCAAACTCGTTGACTTTCAAGGGAAACCGTTGGTGCTGAATTTTTGGGCAACCTGGTGCACCCCTTGCATTGAAGAAATGCCGTTACTAAACGCTTTCTATCTGGAAAATAGAGTTAAAAACTGGCAAATGATTGGTCTGGCGATTGATCAGCCAAGCGCAGTCAAGCGTTATTTGAGTCAATATCCGGTAGCATATCCCACAGGATTTGCCGGCTTAGAGGGTAGCCAGTTGATGAAAAACTTGGGCAATACGGATGGCGGTTTGCCCTTCACATTGGTGATCGATGCACAAGGCCAGGTGCAGATGAGTAAATTAGGTAAACTTTCAGCCGCTGAGATCCAATCCTGGGCCTGAGTCCGTTGCCACGGCTCTTTTTGAGTTCTGTTGCAAATTGGTGTAAATTACATCCTTTTAACAGCAAAAGACCGCAGGATCCATGGATTTAAGAAAACTCAAAACCCTGATCGACCTGGTGTCGGAGTCCAATGTCTCCGAACTTGAAATCACCGAAGCCGAGGGCAAGGTGCGCATCGTCAAGGGTCCGGTTGGCGGTCCCATGGTCATGGCGGCGCCCGTGGTTGCGGCCCCCATTGCCGTGCCATCGGCTGGCGCACCCGCCGCCGCCGCCCCCAGCCCAGCGGCTGAGCCTGTCGCCGAGACCGGTCACCTGGTCAAATCCCCCATGGTGGGCACTTTCTACAGCGCCGCGAGTCCCGATGCCAAGCCTTTTGTGCAAGTCGGCAGTGTGGTCAAGCAAGGCGAAACCATTTGCATCATCGAGGCCATGAAGATATTGAATGAAATCGAGGCTGATCACAGTGGCACCGTGACCAAGATCATGGTCGACAACGGCCAAGCGGTTGAATACGGTCAGCCGATGTTCGTGATTGAGTGATCCCCAGGCATGTTTAAAAAGATTTTGATCGCCAACCGTGGCGAAATTGCGCTTCGCATCCAGCGCGCCTGCCGAGAACTGGGGGTAGAGGCGGTGGTGGTGTATTCCGAGGCAGACCGCGAAGCCAAGTATGTGAAATTGGCTGAAGAGGCGGTCTGCATCGGGCCGGCAGCGTCCTCCTTGAGCTACCTCAACATGCCCGCCATCATTTCCGCAGCTGAAGTGACCGACGCACAAGCCATCCATCCTGGCTATGGTTTTTTGAGCGAAAACGCGGACTTTGCCGAGCGGGTGGAGAAAAGCGGCTTTGTCTTCATTGGCCCCACACCTGAGTCCATCCGCATGATGGGCGACAAGGTATCTGCCAAGCAAGCCATGATCAGAGCCGGCGTACCCTGTGTCCCAGGCTCAGAAGGCGAGTTGCCCGATGACCCAACGCAAATGCGTCGCATCGCCAAATCCATTGGTTATCCAGTGATCATCAAAGCCGCAGGTGGCGGCGGTGGCCGTGGCATGCGGGTGGTGCACAACGAAGCTGCCTTGATCCATGCCGTGCAAACCACCAAAGCAGAAGCGGGCGCCGCTTTCGGCAATCCTGCGGTTTACATGGAAAAGTTTTTGCAAAACCCTCGGCACATTGAGATTCAAATCTTGGCCGACAACTACAAAAACGCCGTTTATTTGGGTGAGCGCGATTGCTCGATGCAGCGTCGCCACCAAAAGGTCATTGAAGAAGCACCAGCACCCGGCATTCCCCGCAAACTGATTGATCGCATTGGCGAGCGTTGTGCCGCTGCTTGTAAAAAAATGGCTTACCGCGGTGCCGGTACCTTTGAGTTTTTGTACGAGAACGGCGAGTTTTATTTCATCGAGATGAACACCCGGGTGCAGGTAGAGCACCCCGTGACTGAATTCATCACTGGCATTGACATCGTCAAAACCCAGATCATGACGGCTGCAGGCCAAAAGCTGCCTTTCACGCAACGGCAAATCGAGATCAAAGGCCATGCGATCGAATGCCGGGTCAACGCAGAAGATCCATTCAAGTTCACCCCCTCACCAGGGCGGGTCACGATGTGGCATCCCCCTGGCGGCCCTGGCGTGCGGGTGGATTCGCACATCTATACCAACTACTTTGTGCCATCCAATTACGACTCCATGATTGGCAAAATCATTGTCCATGGCGACACGCGCGAACATGCTTTGGCTCGCATGCGTACTGCTTTGGGTGAAACCGTGGTGGAGGGAATTCAAACCAATATCGCCTTGCACCGCGAGTTGATGAAAGACCCTGGTTTTGTGGCGGGCGGCACCAACATCCACTATCTGGAAGAGTGGTTGGCTGTTCGACCGTCCTGATGTTTGAGTGCCGGCTTGCATGCCCTCAGTCGCAGGTAGACACCATCAGCGATGCCCTGATGGCGCTCGATGCGCTGAGTGTTTCCGTGGAAGATGCCGACGCGCATACCGATCAAGAGCAAGCGATGTTTGGCGAGCCAGGGATGCCAGCACCCGCAGCCGGTTGGATGCGCTCGCATCTGATCGCCTTGTTTGCCGATGAAGCTCTGGCCAAAGAGGCCGCTCAAATGTTGGCGCTGCAAGACTTTTTTGACAACTGTGTGTTGCTCAGCGTCAGCGAGGTGCCAGAGCAAGACTGGGTCCGCTTGACCCAATCACAATTCGAACCAGTGCCGATCACCCCTGATTTTTGGGTGGTACCCACTTGGCATGAACCACCGCAAGAGGCGAAGTGGGTGTTGCGCTTAGACCCGGGTTTGGCCTTTGGCACAGGCACCCACCCCACCACGCGCATGTGTTTACGCTTCATTGCGCAACACCCACCCGTTGGCCAGCGGGTGCTGGATTACGGCTGTGGTTCCGGTATTTTGGCCATCGGTGCCGCCATGCTTGGCGCATCATCAGTCGATGCCGTTGATATCGACCCAGATGCGGTTGTGTCTGCGCTGGCCAATGCACAAGCCAATCATGTCGAAATACATGCCGGCATGCCCGACCTGGCTCAAGGGCCTTACCCGTTGGTGGTGGCCAATATCTTGGCCGCGCCATTGAAGGTATTGGCACCATTGCTCTGCAGCCATGTTGCAGCCAGTGGGACCTTGATATTGGCCGGTATTTTGGAGCGGCAAATCGACGAAATCCAATTGGCTTATGCAGCACACCTGCGCTTGCAAGTTGCGGATCGCCAAGATGGCTGGGTGCTGATGCAAGGCACAGGCCTTTGATAAGCTTTGTTTTTTCTTGAATTCTTCAGGCCATGGCTATCGTCACCCTTTGTCCCCAATGCCAGACCGCATTTGCAATCCATGCTGAGCATTACAGTGCGGCGGATGCTTGGGTGCGTTGTGGACGATGTGCCCATGTGTTTGAGGTAGACCAGCACTTGTTTGAACTCGATGACCTGCCTGTGGCGCATGCCGGCGAAGTCAATCCTTTGGCACCAACCCCGGCGCTGGTCGCGCCAGCGATTGCAGTCACACCGACGACATTCCATCACGGGATGTGGCTCGCCGTTGTGTTGGTCGCGTTGCTTGGAATGCAGGGGCTGATTCACTGGAGGCACCACTTGGCAGCCACCGAGCCAGCGTTATTGCCATTTTTAAATCAAGTTTGCAAAGCCTTTGCCTGCGATGTGCACATGCCGATGTCACCCGAACAAGTATCGATGGAAACAGGGGTCTTTCAACGCATCGATGCTGACTTGTATGCATTTGCTGGCGTGATCAAAAACCTGGGTGACTTTCCGGTGATGATGCCCGCCTTAGAGTTGACCCTCATTGATGGCAATGAAACCGTGGTGGTTCGCAAAATCATCACGCATCTGGACATGGGTTTGACCGACAGTTTGCGAGCCGCCAGGTCGCAAAGCTTTGAATTTGCTTTCACAGTGGACCCAGCGTTATCACCGAGAATCAACGGATACCGAGCAGTTCTTTTTTACCCTTGATTTTTGGGAGTCCCCATGGCAGTAGTGATTTGCGGATCTTTGGCGTTTGACACCATCATGCACTTTGAAGGTCGGTTTAAAGAGCAAATACTCCCCGAGCAGTTGCACATTCTCAATGTGTCCTTTTTAGTGCCTCGTTTGCAACGAGACTTTGGTGGATGTGCAGGCAATGTCGCCTATGGACTGAAACTCCTGGGAGGTCATCCCCTGCCCATGGCCATGCTGGGCAATGATGGTGAGAGTTACATGAACCGCTTGCAGCAACTGGGAATACCAACGGATTTTGTGAAAATGGTTGACGACACTTACACAGCCCAAGCCATGATCATGACGGACATGGACAACAATCAAATCACCGCTTTTCACCCTGGCGCCATGATGCAAGCACACAGCACGCGCGTGGAAAAAAGACCCGACATCAGTTTGGGGATCGTATCCCCCGATGGGCGTGACGCCATGATCGAGCATGCACAGCAATTTGCAGATGCTGGTATTCCTTTTGTCTTTGACCCAGGCCAAGGTCTGCCCATGTTCGATGGCGAGGTGTTGCGCCATTTCATCGAACTGGCAACTTGGGTGACAGTCAATGATTACGAAGGAAAAATGCTTTCCGACAGAACCGGTTGGGATTCGGCTGAGATTTCCAGTCGGGTCAATGGCTTGGCAGTGACTTTGGGTGCAAACGGATGCGAGATCTGGCAAGACCGTCAAATGACGCTGGTGGACCCGGTGAAAGCCGCTTCGGTGGTGGACCCCACAGGTTGTGGCGATGCTTGGCGAAGCGCACTGTTGTTTGGCCTGGATCAGGGCTGGGACTTATTGCGCTGCGCCGAGCTGGGCAACAAAATGGGTGCGATCAAAATTGCCAGCCGAGGCCCACAAAACTACACATTGGCCTAAAAAAAACCCGGTGCGATGAGGCACCGGGTTGGCAGGCAAACACTGTTTCAACTTCAGGGCTTGGTGGCTGTTGGAAACGGCCAGGCGGCTTGAGGATTCAGTGTTGTTTGCGCCACATGGTGCACTGCAGGTGCAGTGGCCTTGTGGGGCTTGGCAGCAGGCTTCTTCGCAGCCTTTTTAGCGACTAGTGGCTTTTTTTTTGCGGCTGGTTTTTTGGCTGCGGGCTTTTTAGCTGCAGCTTTCTTGGCGGCTGGCTTCTTAGCTGCAACCTTTTTGGCTACGGGCTTTTTAGCTGCTGCTTTTTTGGCGGCTGGCTTCTTAGCTGCTGCTTTTTTGGCGGCTGGCTTCTTAGCTGCTGCTTTTTTGGCGGCTGGCTTTTTAGCTGCTGCTTTTTTGGCGGCTGGCTTCTTAGCTGCTGCTTTTTTGGCTACGGGCTTTTTAGCTGCTGCTTTTTTAGCGACAGGTTTTTTGGCAGCAGCTTTTTTAGCTGCTGGTTTTTTTGCTGCTGGTTTTTTTGCAGCGGATTTTTTTGCAGTTGCCATTAGATTCTCCTAGATCAAAATCTCAGATCGTTGGTTCAAAACACTTGGCTCCTTCTCATGCAGCCAAGTGATTCATGGTGCTGAACCGAGGTCCAACACCATGAACAGGGTTCGTTTTCAGACACGGTTGAATGGCAAGCTGCCATATTCAACAAGGTGTCCAAAAACAGTGTGGGTAGATGCAATTTCAGTCCCAAGACAAGGCACCACCGGTTTGGTACTCAATGACACGGGTTTCAAAGAAATTGCGCTCTTTTTTCAGGTCGATCATTTCGCTCATCCAAGGAAAAGGATTTTCTTCGTTGGGGAACAATGTTTCTAAACCGATTTGGGTCGCACGGCGATTGGCGATGTAGCGCAAATAACCTTTGAACATGGATGCATTCATGCCCAATACACCGCGTGGCATGGTGTCTTCAGCGTATCTGTATTCGAGTTCAACCGCCTTATGGAAAAGCGTGTTGATTTCGGCTTTGAACTCAGCGGTCCACAGGTGAGGGTTTTCCAGTTTGATTTGGTTGATCAAGTCGATGCCGAAATTACAGTGCATGGACTCATCACGAAGAATGTATTGGTATTGCTCTGCAGCGCCTGTCATTTTGTTTTGTCGACCCAGTGCCAAAATTTGGGTGAAGCCGACATAAAAGAACAAACCTTCCATCAGGCATGCAAACACAATCAAAGACTTGAGCAAAGTTTGATCGGTTTCGGGTGTGCCAGTGTGGAAGTGAGGGTTCATGATCGCATCAATGAATGGGATCAGAAACTCATCCTTGTCGCGAATCGAAGACACTTCTTGGTAAGCGTTGAATATTTCACTCTCGTCCAAGCCCAAAGACTCGACGATGTATTGGTAGGCATGGGTATGAATGGCTTCTTCGAATGCTTGACGCAGCAAAAATTGACGGCATTCGGGGGCTGTGATGTGCCGATAGGTACCCAGCACAATGTTGTTTGCAGCCAATGAATCGGCTGTCACGAAGAAACCCAAGTTGCGCTTGATGATCCGACGCTCGTCTTCGGTCAGTCCATTGGGGTCTTTCCACAAGGCGATGTCGCGGGTCATGTTGACTTCTTGCGGCATCCAGTGGTTAGCACAGGTGGCCAGGTATTTTTCCCAGGCCCATTTGTACTTGAAAGGCACCAATTGGTTGACATCGGTCTGACCATTGATGATGCGCTTGTCAGCAGCGGTCATGCGACGGCCCGATGCTTTGGCGGTGATGGAGGGAACTTCGGTGCCAGAGACCACCGCGCCGTCGTTGAGGATGCGCTGTGTGGGCGTTTGCAGGGGCAACTGTGCAGGGAGGCTCTGGTGGAGGCCACCTATGGTTGCGCTAGGCGCTTGGGGTTTTGCTTCTTCTTCCCAGGTCAACATGACTGTGTTTCCATTCTTAGGATTATGGTTGTTTAGAGCTGAAACGCAAAGTGTTCATTCACATTCATACTGAAGTATGTTGTTGATTTGCATCGCATGCTTGGGTGGGGTGATTGACGGTGCTTGGATATTTATTGACAAGCTTCGCAGGTCGGGTCGTCAACGCCACAAAATTTCACATCGGTCGCAGGTGCGCTGGCCATCTGTGCGCGTGCCGCTGCCGCTGCCACCTCCATGGCACTCAGGCCGGCAGCGCCGCCGCCAGCGGACACTGCGTTGTGAGAGCCGGCTTGCACAGTGGATTTTTCAGCCTGGGTGGCGCTGGTGGTTCGCAGGTAGTAAGTGGTTTTAAGACCGCGCAACCAGGCCAATTTGTAGGTGTCATCCAGTTTTTTGCCGGACGCACCTGCCATGTAAATGTTGAGAGACTGCGCTTGGTCAATCCATTTTTGACGACGGGCTGCGGCCTCTACCAGCCATTGTGTTTCCACCTCAAATGCAGTGGCGTACATCTCCTTCAGGGCTTGTGGCACTCTGTCAATGGGGCGCAACGAACCTTCAAAATGCTTGAGATCCATCACCATCACGTCATCCCACAGGCCCAAGCGCTTGAGGTCACGCACCAGGTAGGCATTGATGATGGTGAATTCGCCGGACAGGTTGGATTTGACCGATAAATTACCAAAGCAGGGTTCGATGGAGGCGTCCACGCCCACGATGTTGGAAATGGTGGCCGTGGGTGCGATGGCCACGCAATTGGAGTTGCGCATGCCGTCGGTCGCAATCTTTTTGCGCAGGGCTTCCCAGTCCAGGGTTGAGCTGCGGTCAATTTCGATATAACCGCCACGGGATTTTTCCAGCAGATGCAAGGTGTCCAATGGCAGGATGCCTTGATCCCAGAGTGAGCCTTTGTAAGTAGAGTACCGCCCCCGTTCGCGTGACAACTCGGTGGATGCCCAGTAGGCGTAGTAGCAAATGGCTTCCATGGAGCGATCAGCAAACTCAACAGCCGCTTGGGATGCATAAGGGATTTGCAATTCGTACAGACTGTCTTGGAAGGCCATGATGCCCAAGCCCACAGGCCGGTGACGCAAATTGGAGTCGCGGGCTTTTTTAACCGCGTAATAGTTGATGTCGATCACGTTGTCGAGCATGCGCATGGCGGTTTTGATCGTGCGCTTGAGCTTGTCGTGATCGAGTTCTTGACCATGGGCACCGGTTTTCAAATGGCGAACCAGGTTGACCGAACCCAGGTTGCAGACTGCTGTCTCTAAGTCGCTGGTGTTGAGTGTGATTTCCGTGCACAGGTTGGAGGAATGCACGACACCAGAGTGTTGTTGGGGCGAGCGCACATTGCACGCGTCTTTGAAGGTGATCCATGGGTGTCCTGTTTCAAACAGCATGGTCAGCATCTTTCGCCACAAATCGGCCGCTTGCACCGTTTTGGCAGGCTTGATCAGTCCTTGCTTGGCTTTGGCTTCGTAGGCTGTGTACGCTACCTCGAATTCATGACCAAACAAGTCGTGTAAATCGGGCGTGTTGGACGGCGAGAACAAGGTCCACTCGCCCTTTTCCATCACACGGCGCATGAACAAGTCGGGAATCCAGTTGGCGGTGTTCATGTCGTGGGTACGGCGGCGATCGTCACCGGTGTTTTTGCGCAACTCCATAAACTCTTCGATGTCCAGATGCCAAGTTTCGAGGTAGGTACATACCGCACCTTTGCGCTTGCCGCCTTGGTTGACCGCCACGGCGGTGTCGTTGACCACTTTCAAGAAAGGCACCACACCCTGCGATTCGCCGTTGGTGCCCTTGATATGGCTGCCCAAAGCGCGAACGCGTGTCCAGTCATTGCCCAAGCCACCCGCGAATTTCGACAGCAGTGCGTTTTCTTTGATCGATTCGTAGATGCCGTCCAGGTCATCCGGAACAGTGGTCAAGTAGCAGCTTGAAAGCTGAGGGCGCGTGGTGCCGCTATTGAACAAAGTCGGCGTGCTGGACATGAAGTCAAATGAAGACAGTACTTCATAAAACTCGATGGCGCGTTCTTCGCGGTTGACTTCATTGAGCGACAAGCCCATGGCCACACGCATGAAAAACGATTGGGGCAATTCAATGCGTTGCTTGCGCACATGCAAAAAATAGCGGTCATACAAGGTTTGCAGACCAAGGTAATCAAACTGAAAGTCACGCTCAGGCTTGAGGGCTTTGGCCAAACGGTCCAAGTCAAATTGCAACAAACGCGCGTCAAGCAGGTCGTTGTCGACACCCTTTTTCAAAAAATTAGAAAAACTGTCCAAGTAATGTTGACCCATCTCTGCCTGCGTGGCTTCTTTGCCCAAGACTTCTTTGGCAATCGAGTACATCAACAAACGCGCAGTGGCAAAAGTGTATGCAGGCTCTTTTTCAATCAAGGTCCTGGCGGCCAGCACCGAGGCTTTGTGCACCTCTTCCATCGGAATGCCGTCGTATAAATTGCGCATGGTCTCGCTAAGGATGGGACCTGCCAGCACGTCTTGCCCCAAACCCGCGCAAGCGGCCTCGACCAAAAACGTCAAGCGGTCAGTGTCCAGTGCAACGCGTTGACCGTTGTCCGTCACATGCAACACAGGTTCAGCTGGGGCTTGCTGCTCCTTGTTGGATGCGCGTTCTTGGGTGCGTCTTTCGCGGTAAAGCACATAGGCACGTGCAACTTCATGGTGGCTTCCACGCATCAGACCCAGTTCTACCTGGTCTTGCACATCTTCAATATGGAAAGTGCCACCGCCGGGGCGCGAACGCAACAAAGCGCGAACCACGGCTTGCGTGAGTTGGTCAACGGTTTCTCGAACGCTGGCTGATGCCGCGCCTTGTGTGCCGTGAACAGCCAAGAAAGCCTTCATCATGGCAACCGCGATCTTGGCGGGTTCGAAAGGAACCACAGCACCATTGCGTCGGATGATTTGGTAATGGGTCAAACTGGCATTGAGGATTTGGGTCTGGGTTGGGTCTGTGGTGTCAGTGGGCTTGGCGTAAGTCGTAGCGACTGTCAAAGTGGAGGCGATTTGCATCTTTTTTAAATCCTGGTGTGCTTGAATGCTTTTGTTAACTTCTTATTCAGCAAGGCCGGATGTGTGTGTCGAGCCAACTGTTTTGTGCATGGACCACACTATATATGGGGTCTTATCTCTTTTCAACACACTACGCGTAGTGTTTGCCAAATTTTTCAAAATAAATAGGTTGTCACGAATCTGTTGGTAACGACTGCCTGAAATTGTCCGATGCAGCCTGTGTTTTTTTCTGCTTATGGATTACCCCATGAGGGAAATTTTTTTCTTCCCAACCCAAACCTTGTTGCAAAAAAAGCCATGAAAAACCGGGACCAGGGTCTTTTTTTCGATCGGGTGCAACATGCTCATGCCCAAGCGTGTGTTTGAGTGGGTAATGCAAAGCCAAAACAGGCAACAGAGAAATCAAACTTTCGTATTGCTCTGCGGTGAATGCATCGCCATCCAAACCTTCGAGTTCGATGCCAATCGAAAAATCATTGCAATCATGGCGAGCCAGGTGCGAGGAGTTGCCTGCATGCCAAGCGCGGTCATCGCAGCTGACAAATTGCAGCAGTTGACCGCCGCGGCGAATGAAGAAATGTGCAGAAACTTTGACCCCTTGGAGGTGCTTGAAATAGGGATGCTTGTTGTGCACCAATTGGTTGGTGAAGAAATCCGAGACATCGCTGCTGCCGTATTCGCCCGGCGGCAGGCTGATGGCGTGTATCACCACCAAATCAATGTCGGTGTGCTGAGGGCGTGGGCCGAAGTTAGGTGAATCGATACGGTGCGCAAACCGATACCAACCTTGGTTCCAAAAAGGCGCAGTCAATTTCAGTCTTCTTTCAGAGCTCGGTGGGCTTGACTGCAGTAGCTGACATTGGCGGAAAAGACCGCATCTTGCTCAGGCAGGTGCACGCCGCAGTGCGCACAAACCACCATCTGTTGTGGCGTGTTGTTTGGCGAGCCTTGTTGGCGGTCAGCTTTTTTGTTGGGCCGGCTCAACTTGATCCACCAAATGACAGCAAAGACAATGCCGATCAGGATCAGGTATTTCACAGGCCGCGGTGCAACAGCACTTCCGTGACAAAACGGGAACCCGCATAGGACAGCAGCAACAGGGCCGAACCAAAGTAAAGGGTTCGCACAGCCAGTTGTCCACGCCAGCCGCGGTAATGGCGTCCCCATAGCAACAGCAGGAAAACCACCCAAGCAAAGGTAGACAAGATGGTTTTATGGTCCCAGCGAAAGGGTTTGTCGGACCCGTAGAGTTGTTCGCCGAACCACCAACCTGCCATCAGGGTCAGGGTTAACAGGAAAAAACCGATGTTCACGAACCTGAATGTCAATCGCTCCAAAGTGAGCAAGGGCAGCCCTGTGGGATCGGATGCGGCCAGTCGCATCTGTCGCTCCGCGCGGCTCATCAAACTGGCGTGCACAACCGCGGCTGCAAACATGGCGTAGGACGCCATGCCCAGTATCCAATGCAGAGGTAGCCAAGCCGAAGCTGTTTTGTGAAGCGCTTGACCAGGAAAGACCAAAGGCAGAATCACCGCGACCATACCAGCGCAGGACAATATCCAGCGTGTTTGCATTTGGGGGAACCAATGGTGTTCCAGGGTGTAGACCAATAAAACCAGCCAAGCGGTTGCCGATAAAGCCGCGGCAAAACCAAAATAGGCAGCCCCATCTTCTACTGGAATCAAGCTGGCCACCACACTCAAGCCGTGGAACAAGGAGATCACCCACAGGTAGTTGCGGCTTTGGTAGGGCGAGAGTCGACCACCCCAAAAAGCACCCATTGCGTATGCACAGGCCGCAACCAAGCCCCATACCAGGCTGAAGTTAGAAGCACTCAATACAATCATGCCAACAGTTTAGCGTCTTGCTAACGACTTGGATATCTCATCCTCAAGCACCTAAGGCAGGTAACACCATGGCAACCGCTCTCACAGACAAACTTTCGCGATTGGTCAAGCAAATCAGTGGTCAGGCTCGGATCACTGAATCCAATGTGGCCGACATGTTGCGTGAGGTGCGGATGGCTTTGCTCGAAGCCGACGTGGCGCTGCCCGTGGTGCGTGACTTCATTGCGCGGGTGAAAGACAAGGCCTTGGGCCAAGAGGTGATCAATTCACTGACCCCCGGCCAAGTGCTGGTGAGCATCGTGCAAAAAGAATTAGCCGCCACCATGGGTGAAGGTGTGTCAGACATCAACTTGGCCGCGCAACCGCCTGCGGTGATTTTGATGGCGGGTTTGCAAGGTGCGGGTAAAACCACCACCACCGCCAAACTGGCCAAACACCTGATCACCAAGCGCAAGAAAAAAGTGCTGACAGTCTCGGCCGACGTTTACCGCCCAGCCGCCATCGAACAACTCAAAACCGTGACCGCACAAGCTGGCGCGCAGTGGTTCCCTAGCGACCCCAGCCAAAAACCCGTGGACATCGCCTTGGCTGCTTTGGACCATGCTCGCAAGCACTATATAGATGTGTTGTTGGTCGATACCGCCGGTCGCTTGGCGATTGACGAAGCCTTGATGCAAGAAATCAAGGCCTTGCACGCGGCGGTCAACCCGGTGGAGACCTTGTTCGTGGTCGACGCCATGTTGGGTCAGGACGCGGTCAACACCGCCAAAGCCTTTAAAGAGGCGTTGCCACTGACCGGTATTGTGCTGACCAAAACCGATGGCGATTCACGCGGTGGTGCGGCACTGTCGGTGCGGCAGATCACCGGGGCGCCGATCAAGTTTGCCGGTACCAGCGAAAAAATCGATGGCCTGGAGGCCTTTGATGCCGATCGCCACGCTGGTCGGATTTTGGGCATGGGGGATATTTTGGCCCTGGTGGAGCAGGTCACGGCCAACGTGGACATGGATGCCGCCCAAAAGATGGCGGCCAAGCTCAAAAGCGGAGACGGCTTTGACCTCAACGATTTTTTGTCTCAAATACAGCAAATGAAACAAATGGGTGGCTTGTCGAGTTTGATGGACAAGATGCCGACGCAGTTGGCGGCCAAAGCCAAAGACGTGGATTTGAACCGCGCTGAAAAAGACATGCTGAAAAAGCAAGGCATCATCCACAGCATGACACCCAAAGAGCGTGCCAAACCCGAGTTGATCAAGGCCACCCGCAAGCGCCGTATCGCGGCTGGTGCCGGCGTACAGGTTCAAGAGGTCAACCGCTTGCTCAACGAGTTTGGGCAGATGCAAGACATGATGAAAAAAATGCGCGGCGGCGGCTTGATGAAGATGATGAAAAAGTTGGGTGGCATGAAAGGCTTACCGGGCATGGGCGGGGGCTTCCCCGGCATGCCCCGCTGACGCCTCAGGCCACCACCACTTCGCCGCGCAAGGAGTGCGGCAGCGCTTCGGTGATGCGCACATCCACCATCTGTCCCACCAAACGCTGACTCAGCGGGCCTGCCGGGAAATTGACGATGCGGTTGCATTCGGTGCGGCCCATCAACTCGGCCGCGCTTTTGCGTGAAGCCCCTTCCACCAAAATCTGCTGAACCGTGCCCACACGGCTTTCGCTGATGCGGCGCACGTTGTCCTCGACCGTGGCTTGCAGGTGTTGCAAACGGCGTAATTTCACTTCGTGCGGTGTGCCGTCAGGCAAATTGGCA
>CAMCES010000010.1 GCA_945873925.1 Bordetella parapertussis | reverse complement strand
TTGCACCAGGGTGGTGTCGTTCGACAAGCGCGACAACACCTCGCCGGTCTGCGTGGTCTCAAAAAAGGCAGGGCTTTGTTGCAGCACATGGCCATAGACCGCATTGCGCACATCGGCGGTGATCCGCTCGCCCAGCCACGTGACCATGTAAAAACGCAGCGATGAAAACACCGCCAAGGCCGCTGCCACCAAAAACAATTGGCCAAACTGACCCGCCAACTTGGCGCCGCTGTCTGGGCCGCTCAGGCCCTGGTCAATCAAGAGGCGCAGTGCCCACGGAAACGCCAGCGTGGTGCCCGCCGCCAACAGCAAGAACAAACCGGCCAGGGCAATGCGGCCTTGGTAGGGTTTGACAAAGGGGAGCAGGCCGGAGAGGGATTGGGGGGAAGGGGATGCGGGGGTGGTCATGAGGGGTTATGGGTTCAAGGGCGTCCAGTGTAGGTTCACAACTGCACCCGCCAGACTCCAGGCTCACCCGCTAAGATGCCCCATCCATGAATGGCAACGCTTCAGAAAAAACACCACAAACCGGTACATACCCCGGTGGTGAGCTGTATCAGGACATCGATCAGGGTGCCCAGCAGCAGTATGGGCAAGCCCAGGTATACCAACGCCCACCAAGCCGCCTGCCAGGTGTAGCGCGGCTCGGGGATGCGGTGGCCCATGATGGTTTCCACTTGGGTGCGCTTGAAAAATCTCTTCCACATGACCGCATCCTAACCAACTGGGGCGCTGGCCGATGAAAGTGCAGTGGGACGGCCATGAGCTGAGCGATTGGGACCGTGACCACGCTCAGGCCGCCGCCGCTTTGCAGCAAGACTGGGCCTATGGCTCGACCGCGGTCAGTTTGGGTGCGATGGTCTTGCGCGCCCGGGTGCATGCCGATGGCGTGCCGGTGGCGATGGCGCAGTTCATCATGCGTCGCTTTGGCAAGCTCGCTTCGCTGGCCGTGTGCACCCGCGGTCCGATTTGGCAGCAACCACTCTCTGGCGCGGACAAAGCCCAGGCCTACCGGGCCATTCGCCAAAGCATGCCGGTGCGGGGCTTGCGCTTCATGATGGTCACGCCTGACGAGTTGCAAGGCACTGACCACGGCCTGCCATCGATCCGCCGGGTCATGTCGGGTGCGGCCACGGTCATGCTCGATATCAGCCAAGCCATGGACACATTGCGCGCCAACTTGGACAAACGCTGGCGGCAACCTTTGGTCAGCGCAGAAAAGTCCAAGCTGACCATCCACCGCATGGGCACCAACCCTGGTCAGTACCGCTGGTTGTTGGATGCTGAAATGAAACAACGCGAAGACCGAGGCTTGGAGGGCATGCCACCGGTTTGGTTTCAACACTACATCGAGTCTCGCAAACAACCTGCCAAAAGTGTCTTGTTGGTGCGCGCTGATCTGGGCCGCGACCGCTTGGCTGCCATGCTTTTTTTGATCCATGGTGAAGCCGCCACATACCAAGTCGGTTGGACCTCGGAGGCAGGGCGGGACCTTCATGCCCATCACCTGATCATGTGGAAGGGTATCGAGGAACTGCGCGAACGCGGTGTCCGCATGCTGGACTTGGGGGGCATCAACACCGCTCGCAGCGCGGGTGTTGCCCGCTTCAAATTGGCTACTGGGGGTGAGGTGCGGATCTTGACAGGCAGCTACTTGTCATGAACGCAGTCCTGCTGTCTGCGAAAGAAGTTGGCTGCGAACGCGGTGGCCGCTCCTTGTTTCAGCCGATCAGCTTTGACTTGCAACCAGGCCAAGCGCTTCATCTGCAAGGGGACAACGGTGCGGGCAAAACAACCCTGTTGCGTGCCTTGGCGGGTCTGACCCCATTGGCCATGGGAGAGGTGCATTGGCGCGGCCAGGCGTGCCTGGAAAACCGTTCTGCCTTCCATGCAGATTTGCTTTTTTTGGGTCACGCCCTGGGTTTGAAAGATGAACTCACCGCGATTGAAAATGTGGTGATTGGGGCGGCGATGGCCGCTCAGCACTTGTCGCCTGCGCAAGCACTGACCGCTTTGTCCGCGCAAGGCTTGCGCAGCCGGGCCCATTTGCCCTTGCGGGTCTTGTCCCAAGGTCAAAAAAGACGTGTGGCTTTGGCGCGTTTGCAATCGGCCTCGGCACGCTTGTGGCTGTTGGATGAGCCTTTTGTGGCCTTGGACAACGATGCTGTGTCGGCGCTGCAAGCGCTGTTGCAAGCGCATGTAGCGCAAGGCGGGGTGCTTGTGTTCACCAGCCACCAACCTGTGGCGCTTGGCATGCAGATGCAATCCCTGAGGTTGCAAGCATGAATATCTTTGCCGCCTTGGTGATGCGCGATCTGCGTTTGGCGTTTCGCCGCAAGTCAGAGGTGCTCAGTGGCGTGTTTTTCTTTGTGGTGGTTGCTGCCTTGTTTCCGTTGGCGATTGGGCCAGAGCCAGCCATGCTCAGACAAATCGGCCCAGGTGTGCTGTGGGTGGGTGCCTTGTTGGCCAGCATGTTGGCGTTGCCGCGCTTGCTTGAGGCTGACTACCGTGATGGTGCCTTGGAGAACATGCTTTTGTCCCCACACCCTTTATGGCTGTTGGTAGCAGGGAAAATAGCCGCCCATTGGGTGCTCTCAGGACTGCCCTTGGTAATATTGGCTCCCGTTTTGGGTTTGCAATTCAATCTCTCTTCAGACGCTTTGTCGGTCTTGTGTTTGACTTTGTTGTTGGGCACACCGGTATTGTCCTGTGTAGGTGCCATCGGTGCGGCACTGACCTTGGGCGTTCGGGGCGGTGGTGTGTTGATCTCTTTGCTTGTTTTGCCGTTGTATGTGCCGGTGCTGGTCTTTGGTGCTGGCGCGGTGCATGCCTTGCAAAGTGGTTTGGGGGCGCAAGCCCATGTATCGATTTTGCTGGCTTTGTTATTGCCGGCACTGTTTTTCAGCCCCTGGGCTTGCAGTGCTGCCTTGCGCATCGCTTTGGAATGATGGAATGACGATTCGCTGGTTTTATTACGCTGCGCCCCAGACTTTCTATGGTTTGGCTGGACGTTTGTGGCCTTGGCTGGCGGGCTTGGCTGCTGTATTGACAGTGGCTGGACTGTGGGTGGGCTTTGCCCTGGCACCGGAAGATGCCCAACAAGGTGAGGGCTACCGGATTATTTTTGTCCATGTCCCTGTGTCTTGGATGTCCATGATCATCTATTTGGCCATGGCCTTTTGGAGTGTGTTGGGATTGACTTTCAACACCCGTTTATCCGGCATGATGACCCGCGCCTTGGCGCCGACGGGTGCCATGTTTGCCTTTTTGTCGCTGTGGACCGGTGCCTTGTGGGGCAAACCCATGTGGGGCACTTGGTGGGTTTGGGACGCACGCCTGACCTCAGAGTTGATTTTGTTCTTTCTCTACCTCGGCTACATGGCGCTGACCTCGGCGATTGACGATGTCCGAAGGGGTGACAAAGCAGGTTCATTGATCGCGATTGTTGGCGCGATCAATGTGCCGATCATTTATTTCTCGGTCAAATGGTGGAACACCTTGCACCAAGGCGCGTCTGTGTCGCTGACCAAGTCTCCCAGCATGGCGCAACTCATGCTGTGGGGCATGTTGCTCATGGCCATGGCGTTTTGGGTCTACACCTTGGCGATCGTTTGTTACCGTGTGCGCACGTTGATTGTCGAGCGTGAACGCCATGCTGATTGGGTGCAAGCCCTGCCAGAAGTTTCAGGAGCACGCGCATGAGATGGGACAGTTGGTCACAGTTTTGGGACATGGGCGGCTATGGCCTGTATGTGTGGGGCAGCATGGGGGTGACCGCCTTGTTTTTGTTGCTCGAAATTTGGCAAGCGCGGATCGCGCACCAAAACGCCTTGGCCTTGGCGCGCACCGAGCTTGATCTCAAGGAGACGCCATGAGTTGGAGTCCACGCCAAAAACGCTTTGGTCTGATCGCAGGCGGCATCTTGGTTTTGTCAGCTGCTGCTGCGTTTGTCCTGAATGCCTTTCAGAGCAATTTGGTTTTTTTCTTCACGCCCACCCAAATCTTGAACGGTGAAGCCCCGATCGATAAAACCTTTCGCATCGGTGGCATGGTCAAGGCCGAGAGTTTGAAGCGGGAAGGCACCGAGGTGAGTTTTGTGGTCACCGATACCGCCCAAGACATCAGGGTGCGGTACACCGGTTTGTTGCCCGACTTGTTCAAGGAAGGCAAGGGCGTGGTCGCACAAGGTAAGCTCAACGGACAAGGCGAGATGATCGCTGCTGAGGTCTTGGCCAAACACGACGAAAATTACATGCCCCCAGAGGCGCAACATGCCTTGGACAAGGCGGCCCAAGCCCGGGCAGCTCAATCGGTCAAACCCTGAAAGTCTGGTAGCCCATGATTCCTGAACTTGGTCAATTCTCTTTGGTGCTGGCGGCTGTGCTGTCGCTGGTGTTGGGCGTGTTTCCTTTGTGGGGCACGTTCAACCACAACACCAGTTGGCAGGCCTTGGCACGGCCAACAGCCTTGCTGCAGTTTGTGCTGGTCGCCCTCTCATTTGCCTGTCTGGCCTATGCTTTTTTGACCAATGATTTCTCGGTCAAGTATGTGGCGGAGCACTCCAACACCTTGCTGCCCAAAGCCTACCAATTCTCAGCCGTTTGGGGCGGTCACGAGGGTTCTTTGCTGTTGTGGATGTTGATGCTCACTGGCTGGACTGCGGCGGTGGCCTTGTTCTCCCAAAGCCTGCCATTGGCCATGGTGGCGCGGGTCTTGGGTGTGCTCGGTTTGGTCGGCATCGGTTTCATGCTGTTCATCTTGCTCACCTCCAATCCGTTTGACCGCTTGTTTCCGATTCCCCCAGATGGCCGCGACTTGAACCCTTTGTTGCAAGACCCTGGTCTGGTGATTCACCCACCCATGCTCTACATGGGTTATGTCGGCATGTCGGTGGCTTTTGCCTTTGCGATTGCCGCATTGTTGTCTGGCCGTCTTGATGCCGCTTGGGCCCGTTGGTCTCGTCCCTGGACGGTGATTGCCTGGGCCTTCCTCACTTTTGGCATTGGCTTGGGTTCCTGGTGGGCCTATTACGAATTGGGCTGGGGCGGTTGGTGGTTCTGGGACCCGGTTGAAAATGCCTCGCTCATGCCATGGCTGGTCAGCACCGCGCTGATCCATTCTTTGATGGTCACGGAAAAACGCGGCAGTTTCAAAGCCTGGACCGTGTTGTTGGCCATCGCTGCTTTCTCCTTGTCTTTGCTGGGGACGTTTTTGGTGCGTTCAGGCGTGCTCACGTCGGTCCACGCCTTCGCCACTGACCCCACCCGCGGCGTGTTCATTTTGATTTTCTTGGCCATCGTCATTGGCGTTTCCCTGGCCTTGTTCGCTTGGCGAGCGCCGGAGGTGACTTTGGGGGGCAGCATGGGCGTGGTTTCACGCGAATCCTTCATGCTCCTCAACAGTGTGTTGCTGGTGGTCGCCACAGGCGCTGTTTTGTTGGGTACCTTGTACCCCTTGATCATTGATGCCTTGAACATGGGCAAGTTGTCGGTGGGGCCACCCTATTTCAATTTGGTGTTCGCGCCTTTGATGGTGCCCCTGTTGTTCATTATGGTGCCTGGCACCGTGGCCCATTGGCGCGAAGCCAAGTTGGCCGACATGTGGATGCAGTTGCGTTGGGTAGCCCTGGCCTCTTTGGTGTTGGCCATCGGTTTGCCCTTTGTCTGGGGCAGCTGGTCTGCCGGCACGGCACTGGGCATTTTCTTGGGCATGTGGGTCGCTTTGGGCAGCCTCAACAATGCCATTGAACGCCTGCGCAAGCCAGGCCGCATTGGTGGTTCGTTCTGGGGTCAGCACCTGGCCCACTTTGGCTTGGCTGTACTGGTCTTGGGGATCACGGGCGTGAAGTCCTTTGAGGTCGAGCGCGATGTGCGCATGGGCTTGGGCGAGACGGTCACCATCGCGCCCTACACCTTCCGTTTGGTCGACATGGTCGATGTCAATGGCCCGAATTACAAAGCCATGCAAGCCCATGTCGAGGTCGCCAAAAACGACCAACTCTTTGATGTGCTCTACCCGGAAAAACGCCGCTATTTCTCAACTGCCATGCCGATGACCGAAGCGGCGATTCGTTCGGGGTTTTGGGGCGATTTGTACGTGTCTTTGGGCGACCCACTGCCAGGGGATAAGCCGAGTTGGAGCATGCGCGTGTACCACAAGCCTTTCGTGCCTTGGTTGTGGACCGGTGTTTTATTGATGGTGCTGGGCGGCATGGTTGCGGCCTTGGACCGCCGCTACCGCAAACGCAATGTGGCCGCCCAATTGAAAACCGCCGGCGAGAGCCTTTCGTCTGCCTCCTGAAGCCATGAAAAAATTCCTGATCCCTTTGGCCTTGTTCTTGGGTCTGGTGGTTTTTTTGGCGGTTGGTTTGCAGCGTGACCCGCGCGAAATCCCGTCGCCTTTGGTGGGTAAGCCTGCGCCAGCTTTCAGCTTGCCCACCTTGGTGGGTGACCAGCCTTTCAGCCCTGCTGATTTCAAAGGCCAGGTGTGGCTGTTCAATGTTTGGGCCACTTGGTGCGTGGCTTGCCGCGAAGAACACCCCTTGTTGGTTGAGTTTTCCAAAACGCAGAGCGTACCGATCGTGGGTTTGAGTTACAAAGAAATCCAAGCGGCAGACCAAGCCAATGGTCCTTTGAACGATACCGACAAATTGGCTTTGGCCAGAGAACGCAGCCTGCGTTTTTTACAACGCTTGGGCAACCCTTACAAGCTGTCTGTGATGGATTTGGACGGCAGTGTGGGTATCAACTATGGTGTCTACGGGGTACCCGAAACCTACCTGATTGATCGACAAGGCGTGATTCGTTTCAAACATGTCGGGCCGGTCACCCCTCAGGTGTTGCAAGACAAGTTGTTGCCCTTGATCCGTCAATGGGAGGCTTCATGAAGCGTTGCTTGTTGTTGCTGTTGATCGGCGTGTGGGGCGCTATCGGCATGAACACGCTGCGGGCCGGCGAGGCCCAACCCATGGCTGACGACCCCAAGGTCGAGGCCCGACTGGCCGTGCTGGCTGAGGAATTGCGGTGCTTGGTTTGTCAAAACGAATCGCTGGCTTCCTCGCATGCTGAGTTGGCCGAAGACCTGCGCCGTGAAGTGCGCAAGCTGATTCGCCAAGACATGACGGATGCGCAAATCAAATCCTATTTGGTCGAGCGCTATGGCGACTTTGTGCTTTACCGCCCCGCGGTCAAACCCCTGACCTGGCCCCTGTGGTTTGGCCCTTTTGCCTTGTTGGTCTTGGCTGTGTGGGGCTTGTGGCGTTATTTGCGGCACCGCAAAGCGCTTGTTATCCGGCGCATGAGTGAGGTGGACAATGCTCAAGCGCAATCTTTGCTCAAGGACTGAATGAACGCTGTTCAAATTTTTCTCGCACTCGCGCTGCTGCTGAGTGTGTTGGTGGTGGCCGTGCTGTGGCGCGCTTTGTGGCGTGCTTCCTCACCCGTGCAATCCGGGCAAGAACGAGAGCAGGTGCTCTCGCATGTGGCGGTCTACCGCGAACAGGTGGCAGACCTTGAGCGGGAACTCGCCCAAGGCAGCCTGGACCAGGCGGGTTTTGACTTGTCACACGAAGAACTCACGCAACGCTTGCTTGAGGACGCTCCTGCGCCCACACCCACCATGACCCCTGTTCCCAGCAGACCCAAATGGTTGATGGGCAGCTTGGCGCTGGCCGTGCCCTTGATGGCCATCAGCATGTATTTTGTGGTTGGCACGCCCATGGCCTTGGACCCGAACCTGATGGCGCAAACCCAAGGTGAAGAGCCGATCACGCCCGAGCGTTTGTCTGCCATGGCCGAGCAACTCAGCCAGCGGCTTGAAAAGGAACCCAACAACGCCGAAGGCTGGGTGATGCTGGGGCGCATTGAACGTGCGTTGGCTCGCTACGACCGGGCTGACATCGCATTGCAAAAAGCCTTGTCCTTGTCACGCAATGATGACGTGATGGTTGAGCGGGCCGAGGTGCTGGCACAAAAAAACAATGGCGAATTCAAGGGTGAGCCTTGGGCCATCATCAACCAGGTATTGAAATCAGATCCCAACAACGGCAACGCTTTGCTGCTGGCGGGGAGTGCCGCGTTTTCAGAAGGGCGTTTCAAGGAATCGCTGGCCTATTGGGAGAAGGTGCGCGGTTCTTTGCCGGCTTCCTCGCCGGACTTGACGGCTTTGGCAGAGGCGATTGACAAAGCGCGCGAGCGTTTGGGCTTGCCCCCCTTGGCACCTCCGACCAGCATGGCCACTGCACCAGCCAGTGCGGGCGCAGTGCCCAGCAAGCCGGTGTCAGATGGAACCGAACGGCTGACCGGTCGTGTGAGTCTCAACCCCGCATTGGCGTCCCAGGTCTCGCCCAAAGACACGGTGTTCATTTATGCCCATGCAACCGAAGGCCCGCGCATGCCTTTGGCCATCATCCGCACCACGGTCGACAAGCTGCCTTATGACTTTGTGTTGGATAACAGTCTGGCGATGAACCCGCAAATGAAATTGTCCCAAGCCCGTTCAGTGATGGTGCGTGCCCGCATCTCTAAAAGCGGCAATGCCATTCCGAAAGAAGGTGACTTTGGGGCCAGCATCGGCCCGGTCACACCCGGCAGCGCAGACAAGCTGGCCTTGGACATTGCCCAGGCGTTCAAGCCCTGATCAAAGCGATTTGAGTCGGTCTGTCGACGGCACAACCCGGGTCAGCCGAATGCCATAACGGTCATTGACCAACACCACTTCGCCTTGGGCGACCACGGTGTCGTTGACCAGCAGGTCCAGGGGTTCACCGGCGATGCGGTCAAGCTCGACCACGCTGCCTTGGGTCAAGCGCATCAAGTCTTTGATCTTGATGTTGGTGCGACCGACTTCAATCGACAAGTTGACGGAAATGTTTTGCAACACCTCGGGGTTGATGTTGCCTGGCTGGGTGACTTGAAATTCTTCAGCGGAAGGCGGCGTCGAGTCTTGCCCATCTTGCCCGTCTTGGGGTTCTGCGGTGGTGTCGTTCATGGTGATCTCCTGCCTTCTTAAATCTGTCCGGGGACAAGTTGTTTTTCAATGCGCACGGCCACGTTCGAGCCTCGTGTGCCGATGTTGACCCCAAAAGTGGGGACCCCGTTGGCTGTCAATTGGGCCAACTCGGGCTTCTTGAAGAACAGCATGTCGCCTTCCTTCATGTTTTCCAAATGGTACAAAGTGGTTTTGATCTGCCCCATGACCACCTGCACATCGAGCTCAGAGTCGCCGACGGCCACAGCCAAATCTTCGCGCCATATCTTGTCGGATTCTTCGTTGCCGTCGCCCGAAGCCACGCGGTTGCGCAGCAGGTCGCGCAGGGGCTTGAGCGTGGCGTAGGGATAGACCAGGTCCATGAAGCCTTTGCCGCCAGACGCAGTGGCTTCGGCCTCAAAACGGCTGAGCACGACCAGGTCGTTTTCATCGGCAATTTGCGCGAACTGGGGATTGATTTCCGAGCTGACCCGCTCGCAATCGATCTCCATGACAGGGCCCCAAGCATCTTTGAGCGAGCGGAAAAAAACATCCAAAATGATGTGGATGATGCGGGTTTCGGTGGCAGTGAACAAGCGGCCTGGCGGCAAGTCAGAAACACCTTTGCCAAAGCCACCAAAGAAACTGTCGAGCGAGCTGAAAACAACATTCGGGTCGATGATGATGACCGAGTTGCCGCGCATCGGGCTGATGCGTATCGTGTTGACCGACAGCGGCGCTTTGAGCATTTGCAGGTAGTCGCCAAACTTCATGATCTGCACCCGTGTCGGATTGACCCTGGGCGTGGTTCGCAACACCTCAAGCAGCCCCAAGCGGAACATGCGGATAAAACGCTCATTGATCATGTCGATCGAAGAGACATTCACCCCCAGGCTGCTGTTTTCACTGGCCAGATCATGCTTGCGCACGCGCACCTTGGTATTGAAACCAGTGTCCGCCTCGAGCGAGCCGTCTTTCAGCCCTTCGGAAAGGGCCGCCAGTTCTTCAGGGCTGAGTAAATTTTGACGTGTTGCCATGGACCTTACTGCATCACAAAGGAAGTGAACATGACTTCTTCAATGCCACCGAAGTCTTCATATTCTTCGAGCATCGCATTCATCACGACTTTGAGCTTGTCAGCCAATTCCTTGCGGAACTCTGGTTTGGCGACTTCGGCTTCGGTGGTCTGACGCATCACATCCAGCATGGCCGAGCGCAAAGCGAATTCATGTTTTTTGATGTTTTCAAACACGCGGGTGTCGTAATGGGTCATGACCGCCATTTGCACCACCATGACTTTTTTAGAGCCTGTGATGTTGGTCATCAACTCTTTTTCGATCTGGAAGTAATTTTTCTCAAACCGGGTTGCCTCTGGTGCTTCCTTCTTCAATTTGGCTGGCGCTTCATCCTTGGCCTTGGTCGCTGCGGCTTCGAGTTCCTCGAGTTTGTCCATGGCGGCCAATTCGGCTTTTTTCTCATAGTAGCCAGACAAATACAAGGTTCCGAACGCCACCCCGGCCATGACCACGATCGCGCCAACGACGCCGCCGAGGATCAAGAGAATCGGTTTTTTCTTTTTGGGCTCTTCCGTGCCTTCTTCAGGTGCTGCTGCTTCTGTTGCCATGGGGTACTCCTGTTTAACTCTGTGATCAAGCGTAACTGTCAAATTGCAGACTGTTGCTGTGACGCGGCCTTAACTGCACAGCTTGTTCGTCTGTTTCTCCATCCGAGAGTGTGACATGATTGTCAGCGCGTCTTGCCGATGGATGTGAGCCAGATGATGAACCTTGGTGTTGGTTTTGCCCTTGTCCCACCAAGACTGAGGCATTGTTCATGCCAAGTTGACCCAATGCTTCCCTCAGACGTTGGCTGCCAGATTGAATCAGGTCTTGGGTCAGTTTGGTGTCTGCGTTGAATTGGGCTGTCAATTGGCCGTCCCGCATTTCCAGTTGCACATCCACCAGCCCCAACGAGGCGGGTTTCAGGGCAAATTTCATTTTCCATTCGCCGGCATTGAGTTGGTCGTGCATACGCCCCGCCAATTCAGTCGCCAGTTTTTGACTGAGCTTGTCATAGGTCTCTGCCATGTTGGTTTGCGCGGCAAAAGCAGCGGCAGCTTTGCTGGCGGCTTGGGCGGCATGGCCCGATTGGGTGGTTCGCAGGCCTAAGCCATGTTCACTTGTCGAAGCGCTGTCCAAGGAGGACAGGCTGTCGAATTCTTTTTGCAAAGCCTCGATGTCTTCGAGCCGAAGCTCGGCATCCATCATCGACAACACCGCCAGGCTGCTCATTGGCATGACATTGTTGATGACTTGCCCAGTGGCTGCTTGAAAGTTCAGTATTTCCAATGTTTGGGGTGGGTTGCCAATATTGCCGCCTTGGACTGGGCTTTGCACCCTCAGGGCTTGGAAGTCAGCACTTGAGACGGCCACATCACTCGCCAGTGTTTCGATGGCATTGGCGGTCATGGGGGCAGCCTGCTCTGGCAGCAAACCGGGTGCGCTCACGCTGGCTAAGGCATGGGCGCCCAGCATTTGCTGGGTGGACATGGCGGCCGAACCGATGTGGGTGGTGACGGCATGGTTGCCAAACAAGGCCTGCACCTGGTCAGGTGCCAAGCCCATGGCCAAGGCAAAATCCGCCACGCTCTTGTCGCTTGGCAAGGCTTGGGTCGCCGTGATGATGTTGATGTTGGGGCTCAGCGGTATCGTGGTCAGTTCGGCCGACTCTGGGCTCGCCTGGGCTGCGCTTGAGTCTGCTGGCAGTCTCGGAGTTTCTGATTTTTGTTGGGTTTGCTGATTGCCGGCAGATGCTTGCTCTTGGGTAAGGTCTGAGGACCCGCTTGAATCTGCAGGCTCAGCCGGCAAAGCATTTGCGGGTTCTGCCGCACCTGCGTTGTCCGTGCCTGCGTTGTCCAGGTCTGTTTTTTGGCTGTTGGCTTGATCGAGACGGCTGGTACCGTTTGGTTCTGGTTGAGCCGGCTCTGAAGGCGGTCTTTGCAGCCTGTTTGAGGGCGCTTCAGGTTTGCTCGTGGGCAAGTTTGCCGCCTTGGCAGCGGCAACTTCTTGCCGTTGGGTGCTTTTCAGGGCATGGACCTGGTTGCGCAAGAAAGCCGCAAAGTCCTGACCAGACAAGACCCCATTGGGCGGGCGTGCAGTGGCATGGCCAGGCGCTTTCGCTTCTGACAACGGGGTTGATAGGGCCTCAGTCAGGCCCGGGTTCATGGCAGATAAGTTCATATCCGTTCGGTGTGATCCATTGATGACATGATGCTTTAAGCAAGATTCGTGACTGGTTAAGGATTGCCGCTGTTTGCCGGTCTGGCTGATTCAAGCAAGTTTTGGGCGCAAAACACACGTTCATGCTGGCACATCGATTGCTTGATCATTCTGACAGTGCTGAAAAGCATTTGAAAATAAATCCTTAACGTAACAAAAACCGCGAAAAAACGAAGATGAGCACCTTAACCCTGTCAACGATTCGACAGAACTTGGCAAAGTTTGACTACACCGGCCTGGGCATTCCAGTGCTGGTGTTGTTGATCATGGGCATGTTGGTGCTGCCGTTGCCAGCGATTTTGTTGGACTTTTTGTTTACTTTCAACATCGTGGCCAGCCTGGTGATCATCATGATCGCCATCAACACCCGCAAGCCCTTGGAATTTTCATCTTTTCCAACGGTGCTGTTGTTTGCCACCATGCTTCGATTGGCCTTGAACGTGGCGTCGACCCGCATCATCTTGGTGGAAGGTCACACCGGCCATGATGCCGCAGGCAAAGTGGTGGCAGCCTTTGGTGAGTTTGTGATCGGCGGCAATTACGTGGTGGGTTTCATCATCTTTGTCATTTTGATGATCATCAATTTCATTGTGGTGACCAAGGGTGCGGGCCGCGTCTCGGAAGTGAACGCGCGTTTCACCTTGGACGCCATGCCTGGCAAACAAATGTCGATCGACGCTGACTTGAATGCCGGCGTGATCGACCAACCGACCGCCAAAAAACGCCGCGAAGAACTCGCCCAAGAATCAGACTTCTTTGGCGCGATGGACGGTGCCTCTAAATTTGTGAGCGGCGACGCGATCGCTGGCTTGTTGATTTTGCTGATCAACTTGGTGGGTGGCCTGGCCATCGGTGTGGTGCAACACGACTTGTCAGTCAGCGAAGCCGGCAAGATCTACACACTGCTGACCATCGGTGACGGCTTGGTTGCCCAAATCCCCTCGCTGTTGTTGTCACTGGCCACCGCCATCATCGTGACCCGGGTCACCACATCGGAATCGATTTCCGAACAAGCCGGAACCCAGCTGGCCAACCCATCTGCACTCTTTATATCAGCCATCATCCTGACTATTTTGGGTTTGGTGCCAGGCATGCCACATCTGATGTTCATCACCTTGGCCGCTGCCACCGCGGGCCTGGGTTTGCTGGTCATCCGCAATGAAGTGGAAGAAGAGGCCACGCAAGAAGCCCAAGCGCAAGCCGTCGCAACCACCGAAGCCAACAAGGACCTGGATTGGGACGATGTCGATCAAGTTGACCTGATCGGTTTGGAAATTGGCTATGGTTTGATTCCCTTGGTGAACCAAGAAACCGGCGGCGAATTGATGAACCGTGTCAAAGGTGTACGCAAAAAACTGTCGGCTGAACTCGGCTTTTTGGTGCAACCCGTGCGCATCCGCGACGACTTGAACATTGACCCCGACTCCTACAACATCGTGCTCAAAGGCGTGGTGCGTGGCAAAGGCGAAATCAAGGTCGGGCGTGAACTGGCCATCAACCCCGGACAGGTCTACGGTGAATTGCAAGGCATTCCCACCCGCGAACCAGCCTTTGGTTTGGAAGCGGTGTGGATCGAATCATCACAACGTGACATGGCCCGCACCTTGGGCTACACCGTGGTGGATGCCAGTACCGCGATTGCCACCCATCTGAACAAAGTCTTGCGTGAAAACTCAGCAGACCTGTTGAGCCATGATGAAGTTCAACAACTGTTGGACAAGCTGTCAGCCAAATCACCTAAGTTGGTGGAAGAGTTGGTGCCAGGCAAATTGGCCCTGGGCGTGGTCACCCGTGTGCTGCAACAGTTGCTTGGTGAAGGTGTGTCGATTCGCGACATGCGCTCGATCGTGGAAACCCTCACCGAAGCCAGTGCCCGCAGCACCGACCCCGAACAATTGGCTGCCTATGTCAGACCCAAATTGGGCCGCATGATCATGCAAAACCTGGTTGATGAATCCAGCAACCTGTCGGTCATGACCCTAGAACCCGGCTTGGAACAGTTATTGCATAACGTGTTGCAACAAAGTCAGCCTGGCCAACCGGTGGTCTTGGAGCCCAGCTTGGCTGAGAACCTGTTTAACGCGTTGCGCTCAGGCGCCCGTGAGATGGAAGAAGAGGGCCATGCCGCCGTGTTGGTGGTGTCGCCTTTGATCCGTGGTTGGTTGTCCAAAGCGGTTCGGTACCGCGTGAACGACTTGACCGTGTTGTCCTACAGCGAGATCCCAGATGACCAAGCTGTCAAAGTGATTCACACCGTCAACGCCATGAACCGCAACTGATCAGCACAACAATTTTTTGACCTGCGAGAAACAAAATGGAACTCAAACGAATCATTGCACGAGACACACGTGCCGCCAATGAAAAAGCGGTGGCCTTGTACGGTCCAGACGTGCTCGTCATCTCCAGCAGCAAAGTGCGCGGTCAAACCGAATTGATCGTGGCAGTCGACGTTGCTCCCTTGAATGTGGAAGTGGCGGTGGCTGAAGTCTTCGTACCCACTGAAAAGACCTATGCCTTGCCAGCCCAGCAAGATACTGAGCCAGCCAGCCCGGTCGTCGCCACCAGCGCAGCGAGTTTTGGCGAAGTCCTCACCGAAACCATGATGAGCCACAAACGCCCAGACAAGTCAGCCAAGGCTTCTGCGGCTGAAGGTTTTGTGCCTGCGGCTGCCTTGAAAGCCAAGGCCAAGGGCGATAGGGTCGCCGAGCATGAAGAGCGCGACTTGGTGCGTGGCAAAGAAATCGTGCAGTTGGTGCGAGATGAACTCGCCAGCCTGCGCAAAGAATTCAAGCTGAGCCAACAAATGGCTTGGCAAGGTGCAGGCTTGTCGCGCAATTTGCATCCACTGCGCAATGCCTTGCAAGAGGCGGCCATTCCGGTGGCTTTGCGTGCCTTGTTGGTGGACAGTATCCAAAGTTTTGAAGAGGTTGAACCCGCACTCGACGAGATCCGCCGCCAGTTGTGCCACTCCATGCTGCAAAGCCATGTGGACATGGCCGATCACGGCGTGCATGTGTTGGCTGGTCCTTCGGGTGCTGGCAAGTCTCTGATGGTGGCGCGTTTGGCACAACATGCCAGCGTGAATTTAGGCGCCGAACAAGTCGCGGTCATCAGCTTCAGCGACCAGCGCGCTGGCGCCTGGAACCAGACCCAGTTGTTGAGCGCCCAGTCTGGTGTGGATTGTTTCCGTGCTACCAATGCCACCACCTTGAAACTGCTGCTCGAAGAGCACGGACAGAGAAAATTCATCATCATCGATACCCCTGGGGTGCAAATGGCCGAGCGCGTGGCCGAAATCGCACACCTGTGTACCTCTGCCCAATTCCACGTGGTCATGCCAGCGGATGCATCCCAATCCTCATTGCGCCGTTATCTCTCCACCCCTCAGATTCAATGGCAAAGCCTGATGATCAGCAAAATGGATGAGTCTTCTCAGCCGTGGGCATTGATTCAGGTGTTGACTGAAGGCCATGTGGCGGTGAGCGCCATCAGTCGCGGTGAACGTTTGGGCGACTGGAGTCGGCAGTGGCAGGTTGACGAATTGGTCAATGTGGCTTTGAGCCACTTGAGCATGAGCAGCCTCGAACCTGCCCACGAAGACATGCGCAGTACCATGGCCATGGCAACCGCCCGAATCACCCGATTGGCGTCACAACATGCAGGGGTAGCACATGACTAAACGCAAAACCACCGAGGTCATTGGCATCGCGAGTGGCAAGGGCGGTGTGGGCAAGACCACGGTGTCCATCAATTTGGCGGTTGCTTTGGCGCAGCGCGGCCACGATGTCATGTTGTTCGATGCTGACTTGGGACTGGCCAATGCACAAATCGCTTTGGGTGCTCGCGCCGAATACAACCTCAGCCATTTTTTGGCAGGTCAAAAAACATTGGAAGAAATCACCTTGACCACGCGTCAAGGCATTCAATTGATTCCCGGCGCGTCCGGCATGCAAGAACTCGCTGCACTGAGTCAGGTGCAAGCCGCCAGCATCGTGCAGTCTTTCAGCAATTTGGGTAAGAACATTGACTACCTGGTTGTGGATGTGGCCGCTGGGATTTCACCATCTGTGCTGGCTTTCTTGGCTGCATGCCAACGCCGTTTCATTGTGGTGCAAGATGATCCCTCTTCGATTGCAGATGCCTACGGAACGATCAAGGTCTTGTCGCAAGAAATGCAACTCGATGAGATTTACCTGTTGCCCAACATGGTGGAGACACAAACCCAAGGCTGGAAGCTTTATCAACGTCTCAATGATGTGTGTGTGCGCTTTTTGAATGAGTCTATTCACTACCTCACCGCCATTGAGCGCGATGAGATGGTACTGACCGCATTGAAAAAATACCAATCCGTCATGGAGCTCGCACCTGGCACAGCAGCTGCCCGCGATTTCCGTCGCTTGGCCGAGTTGTGCACCCAGTTGCGACCGATCGACCACCCGTCTGGTGGTTTACAGTTTTTCATGGAGCGATTGCTGCAAAGCAATTCGGAGCAAGCATGAGACCTCTATCCCCGATGAAGATGTACCAGCAAGCCCGCCCGCAAGGCGAGGAGTTGGTCTTGACCCACCTCGGTTTGGTCAAGCGCGTGGCCCTGCATTTGAAAGCCCGCGTGCCTGCCTACATGGAGCTCGATGAGCTGATTCAGGTCGGCATGATGGGTTTGCTTGAAGCTTCCCGGGTGTTTGATGCCAGCAAAGGTGTCGATTTTGAAAACTTTGCCCACAGCCGTGTGCGAGGTGCCATGTTGGATGAAGTACGCCGCTTGTCTTTTTTGCCCCGGTCTGCGGTGGCTTTCAACAAGTCACAAAACGAAACCTTGCATGCACTCTCGTCCGAACTTGGACGCGCACCTACCCAGGCTGAAATGGCTGAGTACATGGGCAAGGATTTGGAAGATTTTCAAAAAGAACGCGGCAAAGCCCGCCGATTTGAAACCTATTCATTGGAAGTGGTGACCGAAGAAGTCATGAGCATTGCAGATGACTCCTCCCGCCAGCCCGATGTGATCGTGGAAGAGGCCGAGTTCATGCAAGCCGTGACCGATGCGATTGGTCAATTGCCCGAGCGTGAACAGTTGGTGATGCAGTTGTATTACGTGGAAGAGTTGAACCTGAAGGAAATTGGTGAGGTGCTCGAGGTCAGTGAATCACGTGTGAGTCAGATTTTGTCGGCGGTGGTCAAAAAGCTCAGAGGCACTTTGCAAGTTGAAGACAGCACCGTCAGCAAACCCAACCGGAGGGCCGCATGAGCAGTTTCTTCCAACTTTTTTTGGCATGGGGACTGTTGTTGGTCTTTGTGCTGATGCTTTACCTGGTGGACAAAGTCAATGTGATCTACCAAGGCTACGCAGCGCCGGACATGCCCAAAACCTATAACGATGGTTTGTTTGGCGAGCTGAGTGGCAAAACCTTGTGGGACGCCATGAGTGGCATTCCAGTGCCTGGTGTGGAGGCCAAACTCGCCACCAGTCTGAAACCGCATTACGAACCCGTGCTGCGTCAGCACATTGAGCAAGTCTTCATGGAGGGCTTTCATCACGGCAAAGCCGGCACGGCAGGGGTGCCTACCAACAACCGCATCATTCCCACGCCGCGTGGCTCGATCGAGTCTTGGTTGCCTATGCACCATCTGGCCAGCATTTACCAAGCGGGTGTGGATTTTGCTGCCAACAACCCAGAAGACGACTTGAGAATTCAACAGTCTTTGGACCAGGTGACCGCCATGATCTATGCGCGCACGGGTTTGGAATTGACCGAGGCCTATTCAGCCACATTGTTGATTCGCACCGATGAACAAGACGATCAGCTGCCACCTCCTGAAATGGAATTGATTGCCGCTGAGCCCATGGTTGCCGCTGAGCCCATGGTTGCCGCTGAGCCCATGGTTGCTGCGCCCTCCCTGGAGCCGCAGGCATTACAACCTGATTTGTCCAAACTCAAACCCCCTGCATTGGAACCATTAGCAACCGCAGCTGAGGGCGAGCAAACAACAGCACGTGAAGAAAGCAAGCCTGTTCCTGCTTGATGATTGCTTGATCCGCGTTTTGTGCTCAAGTTCAAGTCCATCACACCGATACATCCATGGTCAATGAAATAAATCAGGAGTCCTTGATCATGCGAGCCAACCACCGAGCTATTGAGAGCTATGGAGAAGTCAAAGTCACCACGGGTGTCTCCAAGTCCAACAATGTTGAACTCATTCAAATGTTGTTTGATGGCTTGATCGAGAGTTTGGCGACAGCCAAGGGTCATATCCAGCACAACAACATTGCTGAAAAATCCAAAGCCATTGCCCGTGCCAGCCGCATCGTGTTGGGCCTGCAAGGTGCCTTGGATTTTGAAAAGGGCGGCGATTTGGCTGCCAACCTGAACGAACTTTATAACTACACCATTCGCAGGCTGTTGCATGTCAATGCCCGCAATGATTTGGTGGCCTTGGATGAAATCCTCGGCTTGATGACTGAAATCCGCAGTGCCTGGGAGACCGTGCCCGCGTTGATTCCTCGCGCAGCAACCGCCTCCATGGCCGTCAATTGATAAGCAAATGGGTAGGTTTGACTTGAAATTCCGTTACGCTATCACATGTCTTTTTAGTTCAGGGTCTGTTGACCCTTGAGCTTTAACGTTTGGAGTCCAAAATGGGTGCAGTTGGCCTGATTGTTTTGTTTGCTTGTGTGTTTGGGGTGTACATCGTCCACGGCGGTGACATGGCTCCCATCATCAAGGCTGCCCCATATGAATTCGTCTCCATTTTTGGTGCGGCTGTGGGTGCTGCCCTGATTGGCAACAGCAAGGCCGGTGTAGGCACCGGCTTTGGTGCTGCTGGCAAAGTTTTCAAAGGCCCCAAGTACCACAAGGAGGACTATCTAGCGATCATCTTGGTGGTCTCAAAGATACTGAAAACCCTCAAAGCCGAGGGTGCGGTTGCTCTCGAACCCCATATCGAAAACCCAGAGTCCAGCGCGATTTTTGCCGAATATCCTCCGCTCTTGCAAGACCACGCCTTGCTCGACTTGATCTGCGACACGATTCGTTTGATGGTCGTGTCTTCTGGCAACTTGAGTCCATATGCGGTGGAAGATGTGATGACCGCTTCGATCAAAAATCACCAACACCATGAAGGCATGAATGCCGCTTTTTGGGCCAGCATGGAAGGCGCCTTGCCTGCGCTGGGCATTGTGGCCTGTGTGTTGGGTGTGGTGAAAACCATGGGCGCGATTGACCAACCACCACCGGTGTTGGGTGCATTGATCGGCTCAGCCCTGGTGGGTACGTTCATGGGCGTGTTGTTGGCCTACGGGATTGCTGGTCCTTTTGCGATTCGCATTGCCCAGGTGGTTGAGGAAGACGGCGAAATCTTCAAATGTGTCCAGCAACTGATCGTTGCCAATTTGCACGGCCATCCCATGCCCTTGGTGATTGAAGCAGCGCGATCGGCCATCAACCACCACAACAAACCGTCGTTTGGTGAAATCTTCGATGGTATGCGAGGCAAGTAACCATGGCTGACGAGAAAGCCAGCGAAGAGCAGGCCGCTGCAGCCGCAGCGGATGCCTCGCCAGACGCCCCCCCAGAGGCTCCACCGGCAGCAAACGGTGCGGCTGAGGGGTCTGTTGCCGAAGCGCTTGCGCCTGTCATCATCATCAAGAAAATTGAAGATGGTCATGGCGGTGCACACGGCGGTGCTTGGAAGATTGCGCTGGCTGACATGATGACCGCCATGATGGCGTTCTTCTTGCTGATGTGGTTGTTGGGTGCATCCAATGCCGACCAACGCAAAAGCATCGCTGACTATTTCAAACCCACATCGCACAGCCTGGTGCCTGTGGGTCAACTCGCTGGCTCCAACGGCGTATTGGGTGGACGCTCCATCATCGACCCAGATGCATTCCCTTACGCTGCGCGTCAAACCGGTTTGCTCGAACGCTTGACACCCAAATCCGAAGGCGGTCCCAACCCCGATACCGATCCTGGGCCTGAGAATGAAAACGAAGCCAAAGACCCGTCCAAAGGCGGCAAAGGCGAAGGTTTGGGTTCGGGCGAGGGCGGTCAAGGCGAGGGCGGCAGCGATCCAGACAAACTGAGCAAAGCCGAGCGCAAAGCCATTGCAGAACAGCAAGACAAAGAAAACTTTGAAAAACTCGAACAAGAGATCAAAGAAAAACTGTCCGAAAACAAAAAGTTTGAATCCCTGAAAGACAAAGTCGCGATCAGCCGAGACCAAGAAGGCTTGCGTATCGAGATCATTGACAACGCTGACTTTGCGATGTTCCCAAGTGGCAATGCTGGCATGCAAGGCAAGGCGGCAGCGCTGATCAGCGAGGTAGCGGCTTCATTGGCAGACATGCCCAACAAAGTCGCCATCCGTGGTCATACCGATGCCGTGCCGTTCCAAAATCCGCAAGGTCGCAACAACTGGTCCTTGTCGGCGGAGCGCGCAGAAGCCACGCGTCAAATTTTGCAGAGAAACGGCATCAAGGAAGAGCGGTTCAAGCGCATTGAGGGTGTGGCTGACACCGATCCGTTCAATCCCAAGGACAAATTTGACCCACGTAACCGTCGCATGAGCATCACGGTGCTCAACCAAGACCCAAAGTAACAGGTAGGGGTCTCAGGCGGTTCGCAACTCGTACTTGTTGATCTTCTCGATCAAAGTGGTGCGTTGCAAGTTGAGCAGTTTGGCAGTCCGAGAGACGTTGCCTTGTGAACGCTCCAGGGCTTGTTCGATGATGTTTCGTTCGATTTCAGCCAAGCGGTCTTTCAAAGACAAACCCTCTGGCGGCAAATGCGGCATGCCTTGTGCCAGCATGATGATGCTTTCAATCTCGTTGTCTTGCGGTTCGGGCTGATCGGTCATCAAAGCCTCGGATGCTTGCAAGCCGTTCATTTCGGCCAAGACCTCGGGTGGCGGGGCCATCTCCTGGGCTTGTACCACCGGCCCAATGCGCTCCAACATGTCGGCTTGGACGGGCACCAAACCTTTGGGCAACAAGTTGGCAGGGATGGCGCGCAGGTCCAAGGTTTGCCCCGGGTAAAGCGTGCTGAAGCGGTCCATCAGATTGCACAACTCGCGTACATTGCCCGGCCAGGCGTAATTGACCAAGGCCTCCAAAAACGTTGGTGTGAATTGAACCGCTTGGCCTTTGGGGAGTTTGTAGTGTTCAGCGTAAAAACGCAGCAACTCGACGATGTCTTGTGGTCGATCACGCAAAGGCGGCGTGACCACAGGCAGCACGTTAAGCCGATAGTACAAGTCTTCACGGAATCGGCCTGCTTGGATTTCGGCTTCTAAATCGCGGTGTGTGGCGGCAATGACACGGACATCGATCGGGATTTGTCGGGTGGAGCCGACCGGGTCAATCACGCGCTCTTGTAAAACCCGCAGCAGTTTGACCTGCATGTCCAAGGACATGTCGCCAATTTCGTCCAGAAAAATGGTGCCACCGTGGGCCAATTCAAAACGGCCAATCCGATCGGCAACAGCACCTGTGAAGGAGCCTTTGCGGTGACCGAAAAGTTCGCTTTCCAAAAGTTCTTTTGGGATAGCTGAGCAGTTAATAGGTACAAAAGCACCACCCACCCGGTCAGATTGTTCGTGTAACGAACGTGCAAGAAGTTCTTTGCCAGTGCCACTCTCACCGGTGATCATGACCGTGGCGTTAGAGTGTGAAATGGTGGTGACCAAACGGCGCAGCGCTTGCGCGATGGGACTGGTACCGATGAAAAAAGATTGCGATTTCATGCTTGACGCATTGTCGCTCAAGGCATGAGCATGGCAAGCCGTCAAAAGTATTCGGTGGATTTGGAAATCGGCTTAAAGAAGTCGGGGGAGTTGTCGATTCTTCACATGTACCCAATGAAGCAAGTGTGTTTGGATGAGCCGGGCACCAGCGCTTTGATTTGAGAGGAAAACACCATGATTTACCGAATTGTTTTGGGCTCGATCGCCTTGGCTTCACTGACAGCTTGCGAGGTCATGCGCCCGTATTCAGCCACACCAGCCCCCGTGGTGACTGTTTCTGCGCCAGGCGCTGCATCGAGCACCAAGGCGGCTGCCAGCAACGCCGTGGAACCAGCACCTGCTTCCATGATCACACCCATGATGGACAAGCGTGAGACCTATGTGGCCACAGGCTATGCCGTCATCAGCGTGCAAAACCATAAAAACGCAGCACAGCAACGACTGCTTGCCATTCGCGCTTCCAAATTGGATGCCTATCGCGCATTGACCGAGCAGGTGTATGGGCAACAGTTGGATGCCAACACCACCGTGGCCGACATGACCGTGATGAACGACACCTTTCGCACCCGCGTTGAAGGCGTGATTTACGGCGCTCAATTGGTGAGCATCACCCCGGTGGGCGACGACACCTATGAAACCACCTTGTCATTGGACCGCAACTCTGTGCAAGATTTGCGCATGCTGTACCTGACACAAATCGCATCACGCGCCACACGTTGATCTCCAATTGAGCCATCACCATGTGCCTGCGTGCCATCTTCCTGTCTGCTCTGTGTTCTTTGGGGCTGTCCTTGCCACCAGCGATGCTGGCGGCACAACCCCCCAGTGCTGAAGAGCGCCTGGAGGCGATACGTCAGTCACTGGTGCAGCGTTCCATGCAAGGCCCAACAGAGGTCAAGACAGCTGCATTCATCGACGGTTCAGGCGTTTTGCGCGAGGCCAGCAGCTTTGTGACTGGCATGGAGGTGCGTGGCATTCGGGTGCTGTCTTATGGCCGCGACATGGATGCGCTCCGCTTTGACAGCAAGCCCTTGCCAGTGCAGACATGCAAGCCGGCAGCCAACAGTGCTTGGCACCATGCCAGTTGGCAAGTTGAGTACTCGGCACAGATGCCTGTGGTCAACCAATTTGAAGCACAGCAAATCGCTTTGCAATTCAAGCAGCAAGCCTTTGAAAAATCAAAAACAGCCAGCCTTTGGCGATTGACAGACAAGCAACCGACCTTAGACGGTTACCAAAAGGCGTTGCTGGGTCAAGGTGAACACCACATTGCCTGGCAACTGAAGTTGAGCATCACGCCCAGCACAGCTTCATTCTTGCCGCGCACTTCTGCCTACGAGGTCCGTTGGGCGCTGGTGTCTCGCAGCCAGGCAACGGTGGTGTACTCGGCTGAACAAAAAATCAGCATCGACCAACCGCGCGAGGTGGCCACTTCTTCTCAGCCATTGGCCCCTGCGGTCATGGCGCAAATTCAATCAGCCTTGGCCGTTTTTTTGCAAGGCATGGAGCGTGAATTGGTTTGCCTCGTACCGCAATTTGATGTGCTCAGCATTCGCCCTGACACGGTTCGCATCGCGGGCGGTGCGGCCAGTGGTCTGAGGTTGGGTGCGCAGATGGTTTTGACCGATAAAAACAAACTGCCATCACGCGCACTCGAAGCCAAAGCCTTGGACAGCCTGGCCATGGCTGAAGTCGTGTCAGTCAGCAACTATTACGCCGAACTCAAATTGACAACGGCAAGCAAAATACCTGTAGAGCCAAGCTGGATTGCAGTCCCTCACAGGCCTTGAAGAACCGAAGGAGCCACCCCATGAAAATCCAACACACGCCCCTCATCGTTTCATGTGCATTCATATTGCATGGTTTGGTCTCGGTCGCGCAAGCGCAAGAACCCAGCAAGCAGCCGCCTTTGGAATTGCCGAAAACCATTGTGTTGTCCGATGCACCCAATGCCGCAGTGGCGCCCGAGCCCAATGACAAACCCAAAGCAACACCTGTCAAAAAACCCAATGCGACTGTCGCCAAGTCAGTTTCTGCGCAGGCGCCCTCTGCGACCCCCGAGCCGCTTGGGCAGGCTGGGATCGGTACTTACACGGTCAAGGCAGGTGACACCATCGACCGGGTGATTCAAAAGTTTTATGCCAGCAGCCCGTTGCGCAATGAGTTTTTGCGCAATGCCTTGGTGCAAGGCAACCCCAAGGCTTTTGTCAAAGCCAATCCAAAATCGTTGATAGCGGGTTCGGTCTTGGTGTTGCCTGACCAAGCGGAATTGCTGATCAAGCTCATGCCCTCATTGGCCCCGATCTCGCCAGATCTCGAAACCAACAAACCTGCTTCAAGCCTGGTGGCCAATGCCACGCCAGTGCCTGCGCCGAGCATGCCTGCTCCATCGGGTGGTGCAGCAGCCCACAACGCAGGGCACAATCCTGGTCCAGCAACCAATAAACACCATTGGGTGCGTTTCCCCTGAACCAACGCTGAGCCTTTGCAGCGTGAAAGGACACAGGCCATGCTTGGTGCCGAGATTGTTTCCGCTGCCAATCGGGTGACACCCGTTGCATTAGAGAGCCGAACCATGTGGGTGCAAACCCCGGTGGCACAACAGCTCGCCTTGCGTGATGGACAAATCGTGCAAGCCGTCGCCGAGGTCAAAAACCAACGCGTGAGGCTGTGGGTGAAAGATTTTTTCTTTGACTTGCCCAACGGCTGGGTGCTCAAAGACGGGGACAAACCCTTTTTGCGGGTCAATCACAATGCCAGCGGATGGGGCTTTTTGATTCAAGCCTATCCCACTGGCCAAAGCTCTTCAGCCACGCCAGCTGCGGCCAGCTTTGGCCTGCCCAACAACGGGCAAGAACTGCAGGCCTTGGACGCGCGTAACGCCCGCTTGGGCATGCTGCTGACCCAGCCTGCGGGATTTGCCGGCTTGACAAAATTACTCTCCGATATGCGCATGGGACAGTGGGCGGTTCAAGGAGAAATGCTGAATTTGGTCAACCGCTTGTTGCAACAGCGCAGCAGCATGGCACAAATCAATCCCAGCATGCTCAAGAAAGCTGTGATGGGTCAGGCCCGTAGCGTCGAAAACCAGCTGGTTCAAGGACAAACGCCCTTGGATGATGCAAAGTCCATCATCAAAAAAATGCTGGCCTTGTTGCAAGAAACCTCGGCTGAGGGCGTCAGCAAAGTGCAAAGCCGAGAGCTGGAGTCGGCTGTTCGGGAGCTGGAATCGGCCCAAGCGCAGAGCGCGCAAAAGTGGCTCCAAGCTGAGCTGTCCTTGCACGTGGTTTTGCCTTTTGTGGATGCCGAGCCTGTCGACCTGCACTTTCAACGACCAGCCCGCAAGCCAGGTCAAGAAGAGCCGCCATTGAGCGTCGACATCCATTCCCGCAGTCGTTTGTTGGGAGAAATTTGGCTCAACACCGTCATCACCAAAGGCACCAGCGTGGACCTGGTGATGTGGGCGCTGCGAGGTGAGGTGGCCAATTTGGCCCAGCAGCGCTCAGGCGAATTGGGTTTGGAGTTGGGGGCGGCTGGACTGCAGCTGCAGTCGTTTCAAATTTTCAATGCCCCCAGGCCCTTGGTGCGGGCAGGTGAAGGCTCTGGCACCCGTGGCTCGGTGATCGACACCCGTGCCTGAGAAAAGCCGTCCATGAAAAAACCCTTTGAAGCCATTGCGCTGGAATATGGCCAGCAAAAAACCCCGCTGGTGGTGGCCAAGGGAGAAGCGGAATTGGCGATGCGCATCTTGCAAGAGGCCAAGAAGCATGGCGTTTACGTGGCCGAAGACCCGCAGTTGCTGGCTTTGCTGAGTAAATTGGAGGTGGGCGACGAGATCACGCAAGACATGTACACCGCTGTGGCGGTGATTTTGTCTTGGGTCTATTGGCTCAAGGGCATGCAGCCCGGGGATGAAAAAAATACCGCGCAAGAAGCTTGAGTGGCAGCGCTCAGGCCTCGGTAAAGCCGCGCATGCGGCGCAGGCGCTTGATTTGACCGAGTCGGTCATACACCTCAACAGGGCTGGCTGGGTCGTTCACATTCAAACTCTCCAAAGCGCCACGGATGGCGTCGAGTTTGCGCATGATGAGTATTTCATTGCGCCGGTGCATGTCACGGCAGGCCATCATGCGGCCGCGAAAGTCATTCCAGTGCACGCCTAATTTGTCTGCGTCCTCTGGTTGCTTGATACCGGTCAATTGGCTGAGCTCAGTCAAGATATGGTTTTTTTCACTCAGCAACACATCGAATTGGTCGAGGTCTTGGACTTTCAAAGCGTCAAACTCTTGTTCGAGCAATGCTTCCAAACGGTCAACCAGCATCAGGGCTTGATCAACCGAATCGGGTGTGTCCAAAACTGCGGCTGTGGTCATGGCTTGAATCAACCTTGGATGATTTTTTCCAATGAAACGAAATTCTCGGCAATGCGGCGCGGATTGACAGGGTAGTTGCCGCTTTGGATCGCTGCTTTGATGGCATCGACTTTGGCCCGGTCAAAACCAGGTTGGTCGTCAATGCGCTTTTTGACATTGCTGAGGTTCACGGTATCGTTTCCAGGCGGTTTGGCGACAGCAGGTTTCTCCTGCGGTTGATCTGGTTTGACTGAAACTGGTTTTTTTTCCAGTTTTTCCATGGTCGTGCGGTTGGCAGCCACAGGTTGCGCCAAGCGGGCTTGTGAGGATGAAATGGGGTCAGCCATGGTGGGTCCTTTAAAAACAATGCAAAACTTGCAACTCTTGTTGCGATATCGTCAGTATCGACCCCAAGTCTGACGACTTGAGGGCCAGCTTAAAAATAAACAGCATGCTTGAATGAGTCATTTTGAACTCATTATCACAGTCCGCGCGCCATGTTCATGCCGGTGACCACCGCTGTTAACAATCGACCCGATTCAGGGTTTTTCAAGCGGATCTGGTCGCCCAAGGTGCCATCTTGTTGGGCCTCAGCCCTGAGGGTGATCAAAAAGCCTTTGCCTTCACCCACGGCCACGGTGACTTGCTGTCCGCGTTTGACCATGGTGGCGGCTTTCAAATCCTGCGACTTCAACGGGGTATTGGCGGGTAAATCTCTGACAAGCTCTGCGTTGGCCAATTCACGCTCGTCTTGGATGAAACGGGTCTCATGGGCTGGCACGGCTTGTTCAAGCACCTTGAACATGTTTGCCTGCAAAGCGGTACCGCGCTTGAGGGGTTGGCCAGACACCCAGACCAAGCGAGTGACTGTGTTGCCGGCCGGGGTCGCTGCACCGTTGGTGAGAGAAGAGCGGGTTTGAACCATCACAAAGTGTTGCCACACCGGTACAGCACAGCGGGCGCGCACGCTTTGCTTGTTGCCAAATGGCTGGTCAAAGCTGATGGCTTGGGTGCACGACTGAAATTGGATCCGGTGATCCATTGGCATGATGTTGACCGCGGTGGGTTCGAGCTTGTAGGTCTCAACAACAAATTGTTTGGCGCCTTGCTCCAAGGCTGCCCAGCCAGGGTTGGCGACGGTCGAGGATTGCGCCACGGCTTGTCCGCAGGCGGCACCCATCAGCACACTTGCGCACACCAAGCCGATGGCGCCAGGGCTTGAAAATCTTTTGAAAGTTCGGCACAGCATTTGCAAGATGGTCTCCATGGGTGTAAATGTTTTGACGTTTTCAGGCGTCACGCCCAAGACCGATGCAAATTCGATGCCAGCCTTTTTTGACCTGACCCGAGCGCAAAATGAACTTCAATATTGATTCCAAGGAACTCGTTAAAACTGCTTTTGTCCATCCAAATGACCCAAAAAAAGCTGTTCAAAAAACCACGTCTATGCTGCCGGAGCGTGTGGGTTTTGCCCAAACACTGGCGCAACTGCAAAGCAGGCACACTGTCAATTCATCGACGTTTTTGAATCCGCAAGTGCCCAGCATGGCGGTGCAAGAGGGTGATACCTTGAGCACCATTGTGAAAGGTCACATGGCGCTCATGGGACGCCCTGTGAGCAATGCAGAGGCTTTGCGTTTGTCCCAGGGCCTGGCCAAGGCCAATGGCATCAGCAATCCGGACAAGATTTACCCAGGCCAGCGTTTGAACATGGTTGTCTTGAATGCAGCCGTGCTGACCGATACGCCCGGCACAGAGCTGACCCAAGCACCTACGGTGGCGGCCTCTGCATTGGCCATGAACCAAGCCTCTCAGCTCAAGATCCCATTGCCTCAGCCCAGTCAGATGGGCGGGGGGAGTCACCCGGTGCTGGAAAAGACATTGGAGCGGGCTGTTGCAAAAGGCTTCATCCCGGCACAAGAAAAAAAGCTGGTGTATGAAAAGATCATTCAGATGTCGCGCACCTATCAGTTTGCGCCCGACGACTTTGCCCGCATGACCTTGATGGAAAGCGATGGCATGAACCCCAAGGCCAGCAACAGCCGCTGCCACGGCATCATCCAGTTTTGTGATGGGCCAGACCGCGGCGCAGCCAGCGCGGGTTTTGGCCAAAACCCCAAAGCCATTTTGGGCCACAGTGTTTTGCAGCAACTCGACCTGGTGGTCAAGTACTTTGACGAAACCGGTTTGAAGCGCCAGGGCCCGACCAGTTTGGATGACCTGTATCTGACGGTCTTGACCCCAGCCGCGCGCAGCATCAAAGGGCCGGATGCCCACCTGAACATCGCAGGCACACAGGCCAATCACTTGTATGTGAACAAAGACAAGCGTGCACCCATTACCCGCAACTCGATCCTGCAAGGGCTCTACCAAAATGCGATCGAGCGGTTGAGCAAGTTTGAGCATTCGCAAAACCTGGCGCAAACCCAGGCAGTGAACGCAGCCAACGCAGCCAACACTTCAACCATCAACCGGGCACAAGCCCTCAGGGTCAGCGCTTACTTGAACCAAGACTATGTGCGTTAAACGGCAAAGCATTGCCGATGCGAGTCCAGGGCGGTCAAGTTTTGCCGCTTCTTCTCGAATAACTGCGGTGGACAGTACGCGGCTTTGAGTGGCACACAACTTGCAAGTATCGACCGGAGGCTTCTCAACTTGAGGGCCAGGTGTCGTGAAAACGGCGGTAACTGCAAGCTTGGAGGTGTGTATGGACTTATTGGCTGGTGCATTTGGCATCCACGAGCGAGCCCTTGGCGTTCGCAGTCAACGCTTGGAAGTGTTGTCGCGAAATATCGCCAACGCAGACACCCCTAATTACAAAGCCGAAGAGCTGGACTTCAAAGCCATGCTCAAAGAAACCAGCCGCGAATACATCTCAGCTACCCATGCCAAGCATTACGCGGCCTTGGAAGAACAAGCCGATAACGGACAACGCTACCGCGTGCCTTTCAACAGCTCTTTTGATGGCAACACGGTCGAGATCCATGTGGAACAAGCCCAGTTCGGCCAAGCCGCGGCTGACTATCAGACCACCTTGAGCTTTCTGGAAAACCGCATCAGCGGCATCCGCAAAGCCTTGAAAGGGGAATAAGCAATGAGAACCCTTGACAGCGTATTTGGGATTGCAGGCACCGCGCTGAATGCGCAAACCGTGCGCCTCAATACCACCGCCTCCAACTTGGCCAATGCCACCACCGTTGCGAAATCCGAGGGCGAAGCCTTTCGCGCCAAGCGCACCGTGTTCAAGGCCTTGGTGAAAGAAGAAATGACCAACGCCGGTTTTCAATACCAAGGTGGCGTGAAGGTGGACCAGGTGGTGGACGACCCCACACCGATTCGCAGCATTTACGACCCCGGCAACCCGTCTGCCGACGAGAACGGCTATGTGTATTTGTCCAACGTGAACGAAATGCAAGAGATGGTCGAAATGATGGCCGCCTCACGTTCCTACCAAAACAATGTGGAAGTGGTGAACACCGCTCGTCAATTGATGATGCGCACCATTGAAATCACCAAATCCTAATACCTGAAAGCAAATTGACATGGCCACAGCATCCCCCGCCAGAGCGCCTTTGCCCAGCGGCATCGTCAGCTATGAAGACTACATCGCCAAAAACAAAGTCAAGGCACCGTCCAACACCATGGACCAAGGCGCATTTTTGACCTTGTTCACAACGCAACTGAAAAACCAAAACCCTTTGGACCCGGTGAAAAACGAGGCCTTTGTGGCGCAGCTGGCGCAGTTCTCCCAACTCGAGGCGACCACCGCCATGAAAGCCAGCATGGAAAGCATGGCGCAGAGCCTGCAGGGCGACAAGATGTTGGCCGGTGCGTCCATGATTGGCCGCAAAGTGGCCGTGCCCAACGGCCCCTTGGTGCTGCTGGGTGGCCAACCCATTGATGCGACGGTTGATTTGCCAACGGGAGCCGATGGCGTGCAAATGCAAATCTTGACCGACAAAGGCCAAGTGGTGCGTAAACGAATTTTCGGCGCACAAATGGCCGGTGCCATGAAATTGTCATGGGATGGCATGAACGATGGCGGCGCTGCCATGCCCGATGGCACTTACAGCATGCAAGTGCTCATCAGTGCTCAGGGCAAAGCCATGCAACCCGTGGTCAACACCTTGTCCACAGTGCGCAGTGTCAGCAATGCCGGTACTGGTGACAACACCTGGCTGTTGGAAGTCGATGGCGGTAAGTCCGTCAGTTTGGCTGATGTCAAACGCATCGCCTATTGATACAGCAGCAAAACGAAATTCAACGGAGCAACTAGACCATGTCCTTTTTTACCTCACTCACCGGTTTGAATGCAGCCACTGCTCAGCTGGGCGTCACGTCCAACAACATCGCCAACGCGAGTACCGTTGGCTTCAAACGCAGTCGCGCCGACTTTGGCGACATTTTTGCCACCTCGCCCTTGCAAAAAGCGACATCGACGATTGGTCAGGGCGTGTCATTGAAGAAAGTGACGCAAGAGTTTGGGCAGGGCAACATGAACTTCTCGTCCAACACCTTGGACTTGGCTATTTCAGGCGATGGTTTTTTCCCTTTGAAATCAGCCGACGGATTCCAGGACATCTTCACGCGAAACGGCTCGTTCATGATGAACGACCAGTTCAATGTGGTGAACTCGGCAGGACAGCGTTTGATGGCGGCGTCGGTTGACTCGACTGGTAAAGCCAACTTGAACGACTTGAACGTGTTGACGATTCCGCAAAAAACCACCGGCATGGCCAAAGAAACGTCCTTGGTGAAACTGGGCCTGAACTTTCCTGCTGATGCGCAGGTGGTTTACGAGACCTTTAACCGAAACGACCCCAATACCTACAACAAGAGCACCGCGCTCACTGTGTATGACAAGGGTGGCAATGGTTACTTGGCCACGGTGTATTACGCCAAAACACAAAATGCGAGCCAAGCCGACCCCAACAACAAATGGCAAACCTATGTGTATGTGGGTGAAACTCTGGTGGCTGCTGCCTTGCAACAAGCCACCGATACAGCCAGTGGCGAGAACTTGTATGTCAATAAATACGGTCAGCTCAAACCTGAGAGCGAAGTAGGCGACTTGTTGGTCAACGCCAAAACCCAAAAATTCTCCTTGAACCAGCTGACCGATAAACGCGCTTCCGAGCCTGCCACGGTGCAAGGCGGCAAAGCGCCCCGTTTGAGCACCTTGGAAGGCATTGACTTCAGCACCCTGCAACCCACCCAGTTGAAAGACTTGTTTGCGATTGACGTGGATGGCAGCGGCACCCCTTTGAGCGTGGGATTGGACCATTTGGCGGGCACGCCTTTGCGTTTGTCAGGTACCGAAATCGCCAAGGAATTCACCAATGTCTTGAACCGTAAATTTGGTGACGAACGCTATTTCAACTTTGCCGGTCAACAAACATTTCAAGTGACCGCCAGCAATGCCGATGGCACTTTGACACAAAACCGCACCATTCAATTGGATGCGGATGATATGACCTACGAGCAAGTGGTCAACAAAATCAACAGCCAACTCAGCGGCAGCAGCAATGTCTTGTCAAACGTGGCTTTCAGTGCATCCCCTTCACCCGGTGAGTTCAAGGGCTACACCATGACGATTGATGGGCAGGTTGTTTCGAACCAGATCGACTTGGGCACCACGCTCAGCACCAAACCGATGGAAGACTTGACCGACAAGTTGCAAGGCCGTATCCAGTTGGACTTGCAGCAGCGCTTGGGTTACACGGCTGAAGCCGCCAGCAAAGTCACGGTGAATGTGCAAAACGGCAATGAGGTGCGTGTCACCGATGCTGGCGGCGCCAATATTTCCAACTTTGTGCTGCGCAGCATCAGCACGGGCGCACAGAACCTGATTGAGAACTCAAAATCGTTAAATGGTGTGATCTTGACTGAAATTGGCGACTACACCTCGCTGACCATGACCTTGGACGGCGACCCGATCACGGTCGACCTGAGCGATGCAGACCCCAGCGATTTGGATGTCTTTGCTCAAGAATTGCAAGACAAAGTGCAAGCCAAATTGCAGGAATTGGGTTTATCCCAATTTGAGGCGGAACAGGTCAAAATCACAACCAACCCCAGTGTGGTGGGTCAATTGATCGTCAATGACGAGGGTGGCCACCAAATCAACGCCTTGGCGCTGACAGCCAAAGCAGGCTTGACCAGTCCGACAGTGACCAGCAACGAGTCCACAACAACCCTTGCCAGCATTGAATTTTCTGAAAAGCCAATTGACGGTGAACCCCTGCTGAGCCATTTCAAGAGCATCACTTTTGCCATCAATGATGGCACCACGGAAACAGACACCATCACTTTGGACAGCAGCAAATTTCCAAGCATGACCGGCATTGATCCTGCACCCCTCTATGCCACCTTCGACCCAACCAAACCAGATCACTTGGATTTGTTTGCCAAAGACATTCAAACAGCGGTTCGTGCTGCGTCCACCAAAGGCGCAGCCGTCAGCATCACCTGGGATCGCAACAGCAATGCCTTGGTGGCGAAAGAGCCCACTGGCAAGTTCATCAGTGCGCTGACTTTGGAAGCCAATACCACCACCGTCGGTGGCTACCCCAGCCTGATCAAAGGCGGCGCTGTGGTTCAGCAAGACACGGTGAAAGACGCCGATGGCAACATCCTCACACCCAGTTCATTAACCTTGTCGAATGTCTCCTTCCCCTTGGGCACCACGCCAACCGGCAGAGAGTTCAAGTCCTTTGACTTGACTGTGGACGCCACCACCTTGAGCAGCGTGAACCTGGGTGAATACAACTTGTCCAGCGTTCCTATCAACGACTTGGCCAACCGACTTCAAGAAAAAATCCGCAGCACATTGCAAGACACCGATCCAACGACTTTTACCGATGAGCGTGTGGCCAAAATCAGCGTCAGCGTGATCAATGGCAAAGACCTCAAGATCATCGACAGCAGCGGTTCCAACATCACCAATTTCAGCTTGACTGCCGATGCCACCACGGCTTCGAAAGTCTCCACGGGCTCACGCAATTTCTTTATCGAGGCACTGCCTGCTGACAATATGGTCATGGCCAGCTATGACCCCGTGACGCAGCAGTTCGGCTTTGTGCCGGTGTTGGGCAACTCGATCACCTTGTCGGGCCTGAACAACCAGTTGGGCATCACCACCCCTATTACCCAAGAGGTAGGCAGCGATGGCGTGACTTTGTCGGGTTCACCTTCTATCACCAACAACTACATCCGTCCGTTGAAATTACAGCGTTACGGCATGAAGGTGGAATACGACACGGTGAACGAACGCTTCATTTTCAAATCTGGCACAACCGGTGACACCTCCAGCATCAAAATCAGCAACCCCAGCAACTATGCTTCAGAGCGCCTGGGCTTGGCTGCTGATGGAGACTACGAAGTCAAACCTTCTACCTTGGCCGTTCGAGGCATTTACTCTGAACCTGCGGTCATGAATGGCTCGCCGTTGGGCATCAACGCCAACAACAACTTCAGTGTCAACCTGACCAACAACAAATTCGTGGTCTCGGTCGATGATGTCAAGGGCACGGTGTATTTGGAACCGAAAGAAACCTACACGATCGATAGTTTTGTGCAGGCTTTGCAAAACGGCATCAACCGTTTGGCCGGGCCTTCTGACCAACCTGGTTTGACCGGTTCGATGGTTTCAGGTGTGCGGGTGTCTTATGACACCAGTACCAACAGCTTGAAATTCACCACCGGTACAGCTTCGACCAATTCCTTCATCAAGGTTTCAGGTGACAGCCAATGGGGCTTGGCCAAAGTGGATGGCGGCCGAGGCAACACATCAAGCTGGATCAAACCAACCCAGTACACACAAACCGTCAATGGCGTGGCCGTGGCCATGTACATCGACGAGTTTGGCAAGGAAACCTTCAGCCCAGATGGCTTCAAGAACCTGCCCGAATGGTCACCGATCTTCTTGGAAAAAGGCGAATTGACCTTTGACACCGGCGGTAACTTGGTGTCGCCCAAGCAGGGTTCGCAGTTGGACACGGTGTATCTGCCTGATGGTAAGGGTGCTTTGACCATCAACATCAACTATTCCAAATCGACACAGTTCTCTTCCCCCTACGCGGTGCTATCACAGTCGCAAGACGGTGCGCCCGAAGGTGACTTGGTGGGCTTGTCGGTGGGTGACGATGGTTTGGTCAACGCGTCTTACTCCAACGGTGCCCAAAAATCATTGGGCAAGGTGGTCTTGGTCAACTTCTCCAACCCGACTGGTCTTCGTCAGATTGGTGACACCAGCTACTACAAATCGGCCACATCCGGTGCGGCCAAGTACGGCGAAGCCGGTTCAGCCGGTTTCGGTACGGTGCGCTCCGGTGCCACCGAGCGTGCCAACGTCGACTTGACGCAAGAGTTGGTGGACTTGATCACCGAGCAGCGGAACTTCCAGGCCAATGCCAAGGCGATTGAGACCAGCACCACCATGACCCAATCCATTATCCAAATCAGAGCGTAAAGCTCCTCCTTAGAGAATCGACATGGATCGTCTAGCCTTTAATGCATCTGCCGCCATCACTGAAATGCGATTGGCCCGTCAAAACCTGGCCAATGACATGGCCAATATTGCAACCAACGGTTTCAAGCGCTCGTACGAGGTGTCGATGAAGGCCTTCAAGGCCGAGGGCGAAGGTTTTGACTCTAACTTCCAACCGCAAGCAGCCCATTTGGACTTTATCAAGATGACACCCGGGCCGTTGATGGCCACGGGCCGCGATCTGGACATCATGATGAACGACCAAACCGTCTTGGGCGTGCGCTCGCCCAACGGCGAACTGGCTTTCACGCGTCGTGGCGACTTGCACCTGTCAGTAAACGGTGAGTTGCTGACCGGCAACGGCCATCCGGTGATGGGTGAGGGCAACACGCCGATCACCATCCCGCCTGGCTCCAGAGTCGATATTGCCCAAGATGGCGGTGTTTATGCCACCGATACGAGTCAACCTGGCGTACAACAAGCTGAATTGGTTGCTACTTTATTACTCAGAGACGCCAGTCAAACCCTGATGACACGCCGCGAAGACGGCCTGTTCAAAGTGCACGACAAACCGACAGGCTCGGATTTTGCTAATGGTCCTGTACGGACATCAGTGACCCCGCAAGCGCTGGAAGGCAGCAATGTCAATCCAGCCGATGTGATGGTGAAACTGATTGAGCAGTCCCGCATGTTTGAACAACAGGTGCGCATGGTCAAGACCAGTCATGACAACGATCAGTCTGGCGCGTCCATGATGAAGCTGAGTTGATCAACAGCAGGTGATTTTTTTGACAAAGTAAAACAGGGGTGAATCGATGGATGCAGCATTGTGGGTAGCCAAGACCGGCTTGGACGCGCAGCAAACGCGCATGAACGTCATCTCCAACAACTTGGCCAACGTCAGCACCACGGGCTTCAAGCGTGACCGCGCGGTGTTCGAGGATTTGCTGTATCAAAACATCCGCCAAGCGGGTGGTCAAACCACGGCCAATACCCAATCACCCACCGGCTTGATGCTGGGCACAGGTACCAAAGTGGTGGCCACTGAGAAGCTGCATATTCAAGGCAATTTGATCAACAGTCAAAACCCTTTGGACGTGGCCATCATGGGCGACGGCTTTTTTCAAATCCAGCAACAAGACGGCACCATCGCTTACACACGTGACGGTGCTTTCAAACTGACTGGCACCGGCCAGTTGGTCACCTCCACCGGGTTCTTTCTGGAGCCGCAAATCACCATTCCAGGCAATGCTTCTTCACTCACCGTTGGCCGCGATGGCACGGTGTCGGTTGAGCTGGTCGCTGGCGGTGGTCAGCAGGTGCTGGGCCAAATTCAGATCGCCAAGTTTGTCAACCCAAGTGGCTTGAAGCCGCTGGGCAACAACCTGTTGGCAGCCACGGCCTCCAGCGGACCGGTGCAGTTGCTGCAACCCGGCACCGTCGGCGCGGGTGTCTTGAACCAAGGCTCGTTGGAAGCCTCCAACGTCAATGTGGTGGAAGAAATGGTCAACATGATCGAAACCCAACGCGCTTACGAAATCAATTCCAAGTCGATCGAATCGGTCGATGGCATGTTGAAGTATTTGAACCAAAACCTCTGATGCATTGAGACTGCCATGAAAAAATCTTTCTTGATCTTATTCGTTCTGTTGGGCTTGCAAGCTTGTGCCAACAACCCCAACCCTGTGATGGCGCCACTCACACCGTCGCCCGACTTTGCGCCGGTTTACCCGCTGGCCAATGAACAAACACGCCCAGCCACTGGCGGCATTTATGGCAACCGTCAAAGCGATGCCTGGTTTGGTCGCGGTCGCAATTACCAAGTCGGCGATTTGGTCACCGTGCTCTTGAACGAGTCGACCCAAGCGGCCCGCAGTCAAAAAACAGATGTCAGCCGTGAAGCCTCCAACACCGCTGTACCCGCGGGCGTGGCTACACGTGTTGAAAGGGCCATTCCCCTGCTGGGTGGCATCAATCTGAATGAATCGGCCACAGCCAGCAGTGGCAAAGGCACAGCAGACCAAAAAGCCAGCTTGACAGGCTCTGTCACGGTGACCGTGATTGAAATTCTGGCCAATGGGAATTTGGTGGTGCGTGGCGAAAAGAAACTCGGCTTGTCAGAAGGCACGGAAGTGATTCAGGTGTCAGGCGTGATTCGCCCACAAGACATTGGTCCCAATGGCACGGTGCAATCCTTGCGCTTGGCCAATGCCCAAATCGCCTACCGCGGTTCTGGTGAATTGGCAGCAGCCAGCAAGCCAGGCTGGGGCACCTCAGGCCTGCTGAAATTCTGGCCTTTCTAACCCTGGACAAGCGCAGATGACAACCCCTCGTTTCAAAACACTCTTGATGGCCTTGGCTTTCGCCACGGCCATGCCTGCTTGGGCCGACCGCGTGAAAGACCTGGCCACCGTGGCTGCTCAGCGCTCCAATCAACTGATTGGATTTGGTTTGGTCGTGGGTTTGCAAGGCACGGGCGACGACGCCTCGGTGCCGTTCACCACGCAAAGCATGAAAGCCATGTTGGCTCAAATGGGCGTGCGGATTGACGGCCCCATGTCTGACTTTGAACAGGCCGCATCTGCCAGCCGTTTGGACATCAAAAACGCCGCTGCCGTGATGGTGACCGCTGATTTGCCGGGCTTTGCCAAGCCAGGCCAGCGCATTGACGTGAATGTGTCGGCGATTGGCAAGGCCACGAATTTGCGCGGCGGGAATCTGATTCTCACGGCCATGCGCGGCGTGGATGGCGAAATTTACGCACTGGCGCAAGGCGCTCTCACCGCCACCGGCATTGACGCGGCGGCAGCTGGCTCCAAAGTGGCGATTGGTGTGCCCACAGCAGGGCGTATTCCCAGTGGCGCGATTGTCGAGCGCATGGTGGAGACACCCTTTGAAAAATCTGAATTCCTGGTGTTGAACATGCGTGACAACGATTTCTCAACCACCAGCGCCGTTGTGTCAGCGATCAATTCAAAATTTGGTGGCGACGTGGCACAAGCCATCGATGGCACATCGATATCGGTACGAGCACCTGAAAACTTGAATCAACGTGTGGCCTTCATGGGCATGTTGGAAAACATCGAGGTCACACCGGCTGAGCCCAATGCCCGGGTGGTCATCAATTCGCGCACCGGCACTGTCGTCATCAACCGCGCTGTGCGTGTGACTGCTGCTGCCGTTTCCCATGGCACGATTTCAGTGGCGATCACGGCCACCAACGAAGTGTCACAACCTAACCCCTTGACAGATGGCGTGACCACACCGGTGCAAAACGCAGACATCGCGGTGACCGAACCCAAAAACCCGATGTTCTTGTTCAAGCCAGGGGTGGACTTACGCGAAATCGTGGACGCGGTCAACCAAATCGGTGCCAGTCCTTCGGCCTTGATTGCCATCTTGGAGGCTTTGAAAAGCTCCGGCAGTTTGCGGGCGGAGTTGGTCATTATTTAAGTGCTGACATGAACGACTACCTCAACACCACCAGCGCCAAGTCCTATACGGACTTTTCGGCGCTGGGCGAATTGCGTGGCAAAGCCCAGCGCAACCAGGCCGGTGCTTTGCGTGAGTCGGCCGAACAGTTTGAAGCCTTGTTCATTCAAATGATGCTCAAGTCGATGCGTGATGCCTCGAATGTCATGAAAAGTGACATGTTTCAGTCCGATGCGTTGGAAACATTCCAAGGCATGTACGACAAAGAAATTTCCATGCAAATGGCCAAGCGCAACGCCCTGGGCTTTGCCGATGTGGTGGTCAAGCAAATGACCGCCAACCAAGCTACGCCCAGCACGGCAGACATGTTGTCCGTGCGCGAAGGCAGCAAGTCTCTGATTCCAGCGGGCATGCCCTTGCATCAACCGGTCCAGCCGATGAGTTTGCAGCCCAAGGTGCAAGACGCCATGGCCTTGCCCCAACAAATCATCAAACCCTTGCCCATCCACAAGAGCATTGCGTTGCCATCCACCAGGAGTGAGCCATGAGCGCCATGTTGGGCATCAGCAGTACGGCCGTTGCTGCTTATCAACGCGCCTTGGGCACGGTCAGTAACAACATTGCCAACGTCAGCACCGAAGGGTATTCCCGTCAAACCTCCACGCTGCAACAAAGCGCACCGTCCAAGCAAGCCAATATGTTCTTGGGCACGGGTGTGCTGTTCACCGCTGTCAAGCGGGCGTTTGACACCTTTGCCGAAAGCAACCTGCGCAACAGCAACACCGACTTGGCCACACAAGAGCCCTTGGTGAACTATTCGCAACGGGTGATGGACATCATGGGTGACAAGAGCGTGGGCCTGAGCTCCGCGCTGGATACGTTTTTTGATGCCGCACGCAGTTTGTCGGTTGATCCGGCATCCACGGTCATGCGCACCAGCTTCATCCGCTCCAGCGAAGGCGTGGGTTCGCGTTTTGCCGAGTTGGCAGGCCAATTGAATTTGGTGTCAACGGAAACCCGCCAAGCCTTGGAGAGTGCGGCAGGCCAGATGAACACCCTGACCGAGCAACTGTCCTTGGTCAATCAACAGCTCACTAAATCCCCCACGCTTGAAGGTCAGTCCTCCGAGCTGCTGGACCGCCGTGATTTGTTGCTGCGGCAAATTTCAGAGTTCTCGCGCATCAAAACCAGCTTCACCAACAACGGCATCGTGTCGGTCAGTTTGGGCAACACCATGAAGCAAAGCTTGGTGGTGGACGGCTTGAAATCGCGTCCGATTGGTTTTGACCCGAACTCGGTCAGTCAATTGGACATGGTGATCGACCCTTACGGCAACACCGAGCCTTTGTCGGGTGCCAGCGGGGGTGAAATCGGCGGCTTGAACACGTTCATCAGCCAAGTGCTGGAACCCGCTCAAAAAAGCCTGGATTTTTTGGCGCAAACCTTTGTCAATGAAGTCAACACCATCCAACGCGGTGGCATTGACGGTTATGGCCAAATTGGCGTGGATTTGCTGCGCATCGACCCCAATGCTGCATCAGCATCACTGGGCATTCGCGTGCTGTTGCAAGACCCGATGCGGGTGACCACCGGTGGCTTGTTCCGCGTCAGCGAGAACACCAACAACGCCAGCGATGTGCGGGCGCGGGTGAGTTTCGTGCCCTCAGAGATGCCGCTTGGCATCAGCAATCTGAATTTGATTGACAACCCCTTTACCAACAATCCGGTTGGTATTGAAGTGGGTGGTGGGCGCTTGTTTGCACCTGTCACGACCATTGCCACTGGCATCACGGAGCCCACGATTTACCTGGACAACGTCAAGCCAGGACAGCATTTGCAGCTTCTCACACGCGATGGTCGTCACCTGATTGGCACCCGTTTGTCGGAGGATGAGAAGTTCCAGATGTTGAATACCGACAACGGTTTCAACCCGGCACTGACCTACAGCGACGCCTACATGAACATGTCGGGCGAAAAGGGCTACTTGGACACCAATGTGTTTTATGGCACCAAGGCCAGTGTGTTGTACGAGCAGCAGTTCGACAAACTCGGACAGCCCGATGACCCCACACCCGTGCCAGCTCAATTGGTCAGCAAACGCGTCGTGCCCATCGCTTCATCGACTGAATTGGTGGTGATTCCCAAAGGCGCGATCAAACTCAATGACTTGGCTTTGGGCGAGTTGAAACTTGATGCCGATCAAATATTGGGCCCACAACAAGTTGCAGACTGGTTGAATGCGGGAGTTGACAGCAACCCCAGTTTCACCTCGGACAAGTCGTTATTACAAGCGTCCATGTCGGCCGCGGACTTGACCTTGAAGGTGCGCAACACGGATTTCTTTCCAGACGAAGGCGGTGTGATTCGCATCGGCGAGGAGCAAATTTATTTCACCGGCAAAGAGACCGATACCAACGGCAAAAAAACCATTCTCACCGGCTTGATTCGCGGCTTCAATGGCACCAAAGCAGCCGCACACCTTGAGGCTGCGGATGTGCATGCCAATGACTTGAAGCATGCGGAAATTTTCAATGAAATCCGCCTGCCTTCGGCCTCACTTGATTTCCACAAAGAACTCACCATCAACGGTGTGGTGATTGGCAAGCTGCCTGTGGGCGCCAAGTTCCCCGCGCAGTACAAAGACCTGCTGACTTTTGTGCAAGCCATACAAATCAAGAGTGAAGCCACCGGCGTGACCGCGCGGTTGGCTGACAACGGTGACTTGATTTTAGAAAACGTGCTGGGTAAAGAGGGCGAATCGATTGAAATCGGCCCGTTGGACTCAGGCGGCAAGTCGTCCAACGCCCTGAGTTTGAATATCAGCGAAGGGTCGGAAAAGTTCCATGGCATGGTGCGCATGACGCGCCGCTTGGGTGACCCGACCAAGTCCGATATTCGACTGTCATTTGGCGAGTACGGCCCCGTCGATGCGCGTCAAACCGGCACACCCTTTGACCTCAGCTTGCTCGGCTTCAGAACCGCTGCCTACATTGAAGGCAAAGTGCCGGATGACTTGCTGGTGTTTGTCACCGGTCAAGGCAAAGCCACGATTGCCGCCAGCTTTGATGGCGAACCGATCGACCCCAAAGACAAACTGCGGGCGCAAAACCTGCAAATCAAATTCATCGAGCCCGACCGTTACGTCATCATGGATGGCAAAACCAACACCGAGTTGGTGAACCGCCGTTATGACAATACCGTTTTAGACCCGGTCATCAACTACCAGGGCTTGGCCATCAAGTTTTCACGCGCCCCCGATGTCGGCGATGTGTTCCAAGTGGATGGCAACAACGACGGTATTGGCAACAACGAAAACATGTTGGTCATGGCGGATTTGTCCCAACGAAAAATTGTGGGCAACAAAACCTTGGCAGAGAGTTACATCGATCAAGTCAATGACGTGGGCAATGCCGCGCAGCAAGCCCGCATCACGCAACAAGCCTTGACCGTGGTGAACGACCAAGCCAAAAGCGCACGTGACAAAGTGTCCGGTGTGAATTTGGATGACGAAGCAGCAGATTTGATTCGTTTTCAACAAGCCTACCAAGCGGCTGCCAAGGCGCTGCAAATTTCTGGTCAATTGTTTGATTCCATTGTGCAAATACGCTGATAAAGAGAGTTCCCCATGGTCATGAAAGTTTCTACCAGCATGTTTTTTGACAAGGCCAGCACCCAGCTGGGCAATGTCCAAGGCAGCTTGGCCAAAACCCAAGAACAGCTCTCGACTGGCAAGCAAATCACCAAGCCCAGCGACGAGCCCGACAAAGCCTCGTTGGTGACCCGCTTGGAGTCTGAAATCGCCCGCCAAAAAAGCTACCAAGGCAACATCAAGTCGATGGAAACCCGCTTGTTGGGCGAAGAAACGGCTTTGAAGAACACCAGCGAAGTGATGTTTCGCATGAAAGAGTTGGCGGTCCAAGCTGCCAACGACACCATGAGTGCCGCCGACCGCAAAACCATTTCCCTTGAACTGAATGAGTTGCGCAATCAAATTTTGAGCTTGGCCAATTCGCAAGATTCCAATGGCAACTACTTTTTTGCGGGCAGCCGTGTCAGCCAAGTGCCCTTTGGCCCGGATGCCAAGGGCGTGATTGTTTACAAGGGTGACCAAACCCGCATGGTGGTGGCCGTGGGCGACAACCGGCGCATGAACCTGAACATTCCAGGTTCCGATGCCTTTGGCAATGTGGTGCGCAGCGATGGCAAAGGCGGGCGCGTTGGTGTGGGTTTTTTCCAAGCCTTGAGTGACCTGATTGAATCCGTCAAGGGCAGCAACCGGGTGGGCATCCAGCAAGGCATGGCCGAGATTGACCATTTGCAGCAAGGCATCAGTGACGCCGAAGCCCAAGTGGGCACCGACTTGAACGTGGTGGATTCGCAAAACAATGTGCTGGATGAAATCACCCTGCGCCTGAAAACCACCATGTCCGACATCCAAGACTTGGACTACACCGAAGCCATCACCAAGATGAACAAGGACCAACTGGCCTTGGAAGCCGCGCAAAGCAGCTTTGCCAAGATTTCCAAGCTCAGCTTGTTCAACTACATCAATTGATCAGCTCAAGTTTTCCTCCATTGATCCGATTCATCTGACGATCACCCCCTAAAGCCCATGGCCACCTCCGCAGTCAGCTCCAGCACCTCCACCGCCGCCACCACCGCGGCGGATGTGGCCGCTGCCAACAAAGCCAATGCGCAAAAAATCCTCACGTCTTTGAGCGCAGGCTCCGGGGTAGATGTGGCCTCTTTGGCGCAAAACTTGGTCAATGCAGAAAAAATGCCGCAAGAGAACGCGATCAACGCGAAGATTGCCAAGAACGACAGCAAGGTCAGCGGCTTGTCGGCCGTCATGTTCATGATGTCCGAACTCAAAACCGCGATGTCGGCATTGAAAGACAAGGACAATTTCAATTCGCTGACCTTGGCCAATACCAACACCAGTGCGGTGAATGTGGTGGCCAGCACCTCGGCGGCAGCGGGCGACCATCAAATCGTGGTCAATGCCATTTCGCAAGCACAACGCAGCGTCAGTGGCTCGTCAGCCTTGGCCACCACCGTATTGAACGCTGGCAACAGCTTCGCGCTCACCCTGACAGCCAACAACACAGCCAGTGTAGGCACCACCATGTCCTATGGCACCTACACCGCTGCCATCACCGCACCATCGTTTGGCACCGTGCCCTCGGTGAATGATTTCAAAAATTTTGCCGTCGCAGTGGACGGCAGAACCTTCAACATCACGCCCACTCCTGCGGCTGCCACCCTCAATGACCTGGCGATTGATCTGCAAAAGCAATTGCGTGCCCAGGACGGCAGCGCGGATTTGAGTGTGGTGTATGACGGCACCAGCATCAACATCACCTCGGCCACCAGCACACGCGTGGTGACCAACCCCGCTTTGTCCAAGTCCACCGTGGTGAATTTGGACAATGGTGCGAATGTGGGCATCGTGACCGACAACACCATCACCGGTGCCAGCTTTGGCACGGTGCCCTCGGTCAACGACTTCAGCGCCTTCAACATCACCATTGGTGGCACGGTGCGCAGCATCTACCCGGCCCCCACCACGGCCAGCATGAGTGACTTGGCCGCCAACATCCAGTCGCAGTTGCGCGCCTTGGACAGCACCAACGATATCTCGGTCACCTACAGCAGCAGCACTGGTTTGCAAGTCACCTCTGCCTCGGGCAAAACCCTGACCGGCATGGGCTTGGTCAAGAAAACATTTGACGACACGCCTGCGGGCGTGGTGGCCGCCATCAATGCATCCAACCGAGGTTACAAAGCCCAGTTGGTGAACGACGGCAGTGCCAATCCTTTCAAAGTCATGATCACCGGGGCCAATGGGGCTACCGAAGGTTTCAGCATCAGCAGTGATGATGCAAACGGCGTTTTTGGCGCGGGTTTCACCGTGCCCACGGGTTCGGCGGCAGCCGATGCCAGCGTCACCGTCAATGGCCTGACCTACACCCGCAAATCCAACACCATCACCGACATCGTGCCAGGCCTGACGCTGAACCTGAAAGCCGTCAGCACCACGCCCGCCAGCATCACCATGTCGCGCGATACCGCCGACTTGAAGGCCAAACTGACCGCCTTGGTAACCGCTTACAACGACTTTGACAACATCATCAAAGAGACCACCAACCCGAAGTCGACGCTGGAAACCTACGGCACAACCTTGGTGGGCGACAGCACGGTGCGCATGGTGCGCTCGCAAATGCGCTCTTTGATTTTCAGCAACTCCAGCACCCCAGGCACCACCTACAAGTCGATGAGCCAACTCGGTTTCAGCTTGGACCAAACCGGCGTGTTGAGCCTGGACGAATCCAAGTTGGATGCAGCACTGCTGAACGGCGTGGACGACATCGCCAAGATGTTCACCGGGGGCTACAACAAACTCAGCACCTACACCAACTTGCCAGCCGGTATTGCAGGCGATGCGGTGCGCAAGCTGACGAATTTCTTGGCACCAACCGGCGTGTTGCTGACCAAGAGCGAGAACGCCAACACCGAGAACACCAAATACCGCGAGCGCTTAACCAAGCTTCAACTGCGCATGGATGCTTTGTTGGCCCGCTATCAAAAACAATTTGCCGCGATGGACAGCATGGTGGGCAGCGTCAACAGCCAGAAGACCAGCTTGAAGTCCACCTTTGAAGGCATGATGGCCACCTACACCAACAAATAAGGCGTTTATTTCACGCGGATGATGCGCCAGCCGTGGTCCATTTTGCGAAAAACAAATTTGCGAGGCAATTTGCGGGTGCGCAAAAAGTAATACGACAACGCCCGCAAGCTGTGGGCTTTTTTCATGTCTTCACAAAAGATGCTGTCACCCACATCCAGGTTTTCAATGGTGAGGATGTTGCTGGTGAGTGCCAGCTGATTCAGTTCCAGTCGTTCGATGATCATGTGCGTCTGCCCAAGGGGTGTCCCTTGGCAGAATCGGCAGCAATCAAATCTTCTTGAGTGGGTTTTGAAAAAATAAATGGATCAATAAATAATCTATTTGATGTACTGTTTCAGCAAATAAGAAACCATGTCTTGAGAAATATTGGCCTGAGCCAACATGGCCATCGAAGCATTTTGCTTTATTTTCGCTGTGGCAAGGGCCGCAGTTTCGGCAGCCAGATCGTAATTCACGATATTCCCGTAAGCCGCGGTGGAGGTGGTTTTGAGGTTGTTCACATAGCTGGTTTGATAGGACATGCGATTTTGCAATGCGCCTACAGTGGCTTGGTACTGTGACACCATGTTGATCGCGTCTGCCAAGGTGGTCAATGCGTTGGTACCACCTGTTGTGGTGGAGATATCCAAGCTAGATACTTTGGTGGAGGTTGAACCGCCGCCATAAGTTCCCTCTCTGAAGCCAAGGGTGCTGAAGTTTGTAGAGCCATTGCTACCTGGGGCAATCGTGAAAGTTCCGTTGGTGGATGTGAGCTTCACCGTGGACAAATAGGTCATGGCCCCGGCAGAACTGGCTGCAGCACCGCTCAGGGCTGCATTGCCCCCCAAGCCTATTCGGGTACCAGCTACTGCTGCACCACCACTGCTTACACCGATGGCGATGTTTCTACCATCGGATGCCGTCAAAGTCACGCCACTTCCATTGTTGGCTGCGGTCACGCCAGTTTGCCCGGTATAGGTATTGAGCAAAGTCACTACATTTGCAGCCGTTGAACTGGTCGACAAGGATGCCGCAATGGACACACCATTGAGATAAATGGTGTCGACTGCACCCGCAGAAAACCCTGTTCCTTCCACAACATTGGGATTGACTGTTGCGGACACCTTGGTGAGCGTGGTTTGTCGATTGATGGCAGCAGCCATGGAAATGGCACTTGCAGCTTTGGTAGAGGAAGTGGTTGTGGCGATTGAAGCTGTGTCGTCGGAGGTGAATGCAGCTCCAATGTTGTATCCGTTGATCATCAAATCACCAGCGCTAAGCGCTGTTGGCGCGGCTATGGAACCGCTGCGGGCTTTGTTGATGAACTGGGCAGTGTTGCTGCTGAAAGTGCCCAATCCGAGATCGGCATTGGCTAAGGTACCGCCCACATTGCTGTTCACAACAATGCTGCCTTGGCTCAGACTTCGGAGCGTGTAAGTGCCAGCATAAGTACCTGCGGCAGCCACACCTGTGTTGCTGGCTGTCAAATTCGCGCCATCAAATGCCACGGTGATGTTTCTACCGTCTGCGGCTTTGAGAGAGATGCCATTGGTGGTGGAAAGGTTGTCTGTGGCAGTCACGCCAGTGGTCCCTGTATTGCGATTGATGGCGGTGACAACGGCGGCGCGGTTGGTGGCGTAATCATTGGTGGATGCCAATGTGATTGAAATAGCGGTTCCATTGATGGTGATGGTTCCTGCGGTTCCTGTACTCGCAGAAGACATGGCACTGCCAGTCACCTGGGTCGTTCCAACTTCCGCTTTGATATTGCTGGTTGAGGTGATGCGGTTGATTGCTGCTGCCTTTGCAATAGCACTGCCAGAATTGAATGCGAACGAGTAAGTGTCATCCGTAGATAGAGATGCGCCAACGGTCAAGCCGTTCAAAACCAAGTCTCCCGATGCCATGGCAGATGTAGAAGAGCCCAACGAGGTTAGCGCCAATGAACTGCCAGAGCCCAGCGCAGAGGACAACAAGGAGCCAAAAGTCAATGATGTTTTATCGCCCGCATTAATGCCCGTCTGAATGGAGATCGATGGCGTGCTGCCATTTAGAAGCGACACATTATTGAAGTAGGCTGTGTTGGCGACGGAGTCAAGCTGCGCCATGTACGAGGCAAATGCCAATTGGTTACTGGCCAATGTGGTGCTGCTGGCTGTCCCAGATGCAGAAGACGTCGCCAACGTTTTCATTGCGGTCAAGATGGTCTGGGTAGACGACATGGCTGAATCAGCTGTAGAAAGCGCCGAAATACCTTGATTGATGTTGTCAACGGCCTTGGCGTATGAGGAAATATTGGCGCTGAGTCTGTTTGCGATGCCAAGCCCTGTTGGGTCATCCTTGGCGCTATTGATACGACGTTGTGAGCTGATGCGCAGGCTGGCTGTTGTAGCTGCTGTGGTGGCATCAACGTAAGCCAATGCCGCATTGATGGCATCCATATTGGTGTTGATGATCATGTCTGTACCTCTTGAAACAGGGGCGGCGGCAACAATTTGCCGCTATAGCGTTCTAGGCTAAGCCCTGGCCAGAAAAACTTGAGGGGGCTTTGCACTCTTTACACTTTTGCCGCATCCAAAACAGATTCTTTTGAATTCAAAAAATCAGGCATTCAAAAAAAGAACAACCAATAAACCCATGAAAGCTCAAGCTTGGGCGATGCAAGCCGATTCATAGCTCGCTAGAAAAGCTTTTGACACAAAGCTCAAGTTTGCGCACTTCGTGCCGATATACAGGGTCATGGATAAGAGTCATTCGGCTCTTTCAGAAAGGCCCATCATGGTTTCACCAATCAATTCAGCTGCCAGCGCACCGCCCCAGGTGGTGACTCGGCCTGCCCCCAGTGCGTCTCCCTCCGCAGCACCAGAGGCGGTTCAAGTCAAGTCCCATGTGCCTGTGGACATGGAACGCATGAAACAAAACCTGGAAGTGACCATCGGTCGCTTGAACGAGCAAATGCGTGACGGTGGCCGCAATGTCACCTTCGCCATGGACGAAGCCTTGGGTCGACCCATTGTGGTGGTCCGCAAGGAAGACACCGGCGAAGTGATTCGCCAAATACCCAATGAAGTGGTGGTGAAAGTTGCCCACAACATTGAAGCCCTCAAGGGCATGCTGATGAACAAAAAGATTTGATTTGTCAAATTTTTGTTAAAGGTTTTTTTATTTACGCCGAATCATCAGCTATCAGGACAAGTTGTCTTGAAATGTTTCGGTCAATCCATCTTCAAGGAGTAACACCATGTCAGTGATCAATACCAACGTGAAAGCACTTGTCGCCCAAGAGTCCATGCGTTCCAGCAACCTGAGCATGAGCCAGGCCATGGAGCGTTTGTCTACAGGCAGCAAAATCAACA
>CAMCES010000009.1 GCA_945873925.1 Bordetella parapertussis | reverse complement strand
GCGATCAAAAAATACGTGGCCCAGCACAAAACCCATGGTGAAACCTATGCCGCGATTTTGTGTGGCGCCAACATGAACTTTGACCGCTTGCGGTTTGTGGCCGAGCGGGCCGAGGTGGGCGAAGAGCGCGAGGGTTTGTTTGCCGTGACCATCCCCGAAGAACGAGGCAGTTTCAAACGTTTTTGCAGCTTGCTGGGGGACTTGCCTGCCTTTGGCGGCAGCAAGTCACCGCGCTCGGTGACCGAGTTCAATTACCGCATCAGCGACTCAGCCAAAGCCCATGTGTTTGTGGGTCTGACCACCAGCGGGCCGGGCGAGAGCCACAAAATCGCGCAGCACTTGGGCAAGCATGGGTTCGAGGCGCTGGACCTGAGCCACGACGATTTGGCCCAAGAGCACATCCGGCACATGGTCGGCGGCCACTCGGTGTTGGCCAACGACGAGCGCTTGTTGCGTTTTGTGTTTCCTGAGCGGCCAGGCGCCTTGATGAAGTTTTTGTCAGCGATGCGCCCAGGCTGGAACATCAGCCTGTTTCATTACCGCAACCAAGGTGCAGACCACGGGCGGATTTTGGTGGGCTTGCAAGTGCCCGAGAAAGACCATGCCTCGTTTGAGAAGTTTTTACACACCGTGGGTTATCCGTATGTGGATGAATCCGACAACCCGGTTTACAAGCTGTTTTTGAAGCAATAGCCCACCCAAGCCTGCTTGGCTACCTCAATATCCACTGGCCATGTGTCTTGAAGGCTTGGTACATCGCATCTGGGGCCAGATCGAGGTCGCCAGGCCAAGCCACGGCACCACCGTGGATATGGACTTGCTGGAACACATCGGGATCTGAGAGCCGCTTGAATACCCCCGTCAAATGGCTTTCCTCGAACCGCACCACCCCTGCCGTGCCATCGGCAAAGGTTACCTGTAAGGTCAACGGAGACAGGGCTTGAACTTGGACAACATCTGGTTCCATGGTGAGCTTTCAATGCAGAGGCGTAATGGCTATAGGTGGTTTTTTCTGACGGCACAAGCGCCAATTTTCGAGCAAATCATTTTGATGCAATTCAGCCCAGTCTAAGACCAATTCTTCAGCCCGTCGAGGCAAACCCCCCGTCAAAACCCGCAGACCACAAATATCAACGGTTGCTTTGAACTCCGCATACTGAACATGAAAGTGTGCTGGCTCGTGGTCGTTGAAATACATACAAATAAGGATGCCATAAAAGCTGCTGATGGTGGGCATGGGTCAATCTCCAGATGGAAATTGATTTTTGAATCATGCTTTCAGTGGCTGGTGTGATGCAGTGAACGCTGAAATGGTGACAGGCTTGCTCTTGTCTATCAAGCGCGATTCATGGCGGGGAGAGACCGGAGATTCAAAACCTGCGCTTGCTGTGCAGCAACTGGATGTTCATTTCTGCTGACAAGGTGGTTTTTTCAATTGGGCAAGACGCCAGTGGCCGGCTCGGGGCGCACAGGCATGTTCAGTTGAAGCACAGCGGGGCCGTCCATGCTGGCGCCGAGTTGGGCTTGCTGCAGCGTGACCGATTGCAGCAGCAGACCGGGCAACACCTCGGCACCTCGCGCAAACGGTTTGGCGGCTTGACCATCGACCGCGATCAAGGCCAGCGATTGCTTGGCGCCCGATTTGGCAATGCCAATCAAAACCATACGGCTGCTCAGTTCTGGGGCAGCGGCTTGAGGCGCCGCGCCTGCATGCTTGGCGCCCAACACCTGGCCAATGTCGCCGGCGGGCAAGCTGCCTGAGGGTGTGGCATCCATGGAGACGTTGGACGCCAGGGGTTTGCCGTCGCCCGGCCAAAACGCCAAGCCCCAAGCCACCGCAGATGCCGCGGCGGCACCCCACAGCACGGTGGCGCTCAAGCCAGACAGCCAGCGTGACCAAGCAGCAGGTGAGGTGTTTAAAGCTGACTTTTGCAACATGGTCGGATTATCATGCAGCTTGTCTCTCTCCGAATGAAACCACCATGCATGCAGCCCGCCTCTCTGACTCCACCACCATGAAACGCCTGCCAACAGGTTTCACCTTGATTGAGCTGATGGTGGTATTGGTGATCATCGGCTTGCTGGCTGCTTTGATCGTGCCCAATGTCTTGAACCGCGCGGATGACGCCCGTGTCACCGCCGCCCGCACCGACGTGAGCAACCTGATGCAGGCCTTGAAGCTCTACCGCTTGGACAACCAGCGCTACCCCTCGGCTGAACAAGGCTTGTCCGCCCTGGTCACCCGACCGACGGTCGAGCCCTTGCCCACCCAATGGAAAACCTACATCGACAAACTGCCCAACGATCCCTGGGGCCGTCCCTACCAGTTCATGAACCCTGGTCTCAAAGGCGAAATCGATGTGCTGTCGTTTGGCGCGGATGGCCAAGCCGGCGGTGACGGCAAGAACGCCGACATCGGCAGCTGGGAATGAGCTTGGCAAGCCTGTGCGCTTGACCCCCTTGCCCCCAGATCCCATGCGTAACCAGGGCTTTACCTTGCTCGAACTGCTGGTGGTGCTGGCCTTGGTGGCGATCGGCAGCAGCTTGGTGGTGCTCAGTATGCGAGATGCAGCGCAGCACCAACTGCCGCAAGAAGCAGACCGGTTGATCGCAGTGCTCGAAGCCGCCAAAGCCCAAGCCAGGAGCACCAGCACCCCACTGCGTTGGCAAGCCAATGAACAAGGTTTCAGCATCAGTCCCTTGGTGGGTGGTGAGCCCCAAGCCATGGACTGGCTGCACCTGGGTACCCGCGCCGAGCCCAGCGTCTGGGTGATCAGTGCCGAGCCAGTGCAGGCACCGGTGCAATTGCAACTGCGCCAAGCCTCCCGCACCAGCGGGCAATTCCAAACACTGACGCTGGGCAGTGACGGGGTATCTGCTTTCAAGGTGCAGCCATGAACCAGCCCAGCCAGACCCAGTCTCGTCAGCGCAGCAGGGGTTTCACCTTGATAGAGGTGTTGGTGGCTTTGGCCATTTTGGCAATCGGTTTGATGGCGGGTTTGCGCGCTGCCGCCAGCATGACCGACAACGCGCAGCGCCAGTGGCAGGTGTTGTTGGCGCAGGTCTGTGCTGACAATGCCCTGGTGCAGTTGCGTATGGCCTCGCAGTTGGCCAATCTGGGTGAACAACGCGTGGCCTGTCCGCAGGCCAGCCTCACAATGAGCGTGGTGGTCACGGTGGCAGCCACGCCCAACCCGTCGTTTCGGCGGGTGGATGCGCAGGTGTTGAATGGCGTGACACCCATGCTGCGGGTCACCAGTTTGCAAAGTCGGTTCTGACATGCGGCAACAGGGCTTCACCTTGGTTGAATTGTTGATCGCCCTGGCCTTGATGGCGGTGCTGGGTGTGCTGAGTTGGCGTGGCTTGGACACCATGTTGCGCACCCGTGAACAAACCCAGTCGCGCATCGACACCGTCGCCTTGGCGCAAACCAGCCTGGCCCAATGGCGTGCCGATTTGGACGCCCTGCACCCGATGCCTGGCATGCTCAATGACAGCGCGATCGACTGGGATGGACAGGTGTTGCGGGTGTTACGCCGCCATGGCACGCCCCAAGAACGCGGCCAAGACAGTGGCATGCAAGTGACAGCCTGGACTGTGCGAGAGGGTCACTGGTGGCGCTGGCAGTCCCCGCCTTTGTTCAACCATGCCAGCCTGAACCAGGCTTGGTCGCTGGCCCAGCAATGGGGGCAAAACCCCAGCCTTGCCTTGCGCCGCCAGGAAGCCCGCTTGATGGCCGCGCAAAGTTGGCAGCTGTTTTACTTTCGGGACAACGCCTGGACCAACCCGATGAGCAGCGCCGGTGGCAACCCGGCTCCGCTGAAATCACCCGACGGTGTGCGCTTGCTGTTGCAACTGGGACCACCGGTGGACACTGGCACAGTCACCCTGGACTGGGTGCGGCCGAGTTTCAACCCCAGCCGATCATGAGACAGCTGCGGCCATTGCACAGCACACAAGGTGCGGCCTTGTTGATGGCCTTGCTCACCATGGCCTTGGTGGCGGTGCTCGCCTCGGCAGCGCTTTGGCAACAATGGCGCACCTTGGCTGTCGAGAGCGCCGAGCGAGACGCGCAACAAGCCCACTGGCTGCTGGCCGGGGCCAACGACTGGGCGCGCCTGGTGCTGCGTGAAGATAGCCGCACCGGCAGCGCTGATCACCTGGCCGAGCCTTGGGCCACGCCCTTGCGCGAGGCGCGTTTGTCGGATTTTTTGGCGGCGGCACCGGGCGGCAGCTTGACGGTCACCGATGGCTTGGCTCAACAGGTGTTCTTGTCTGGCCGCATCACCGACATGCAGTCGCGCTTGAACCTGGGTAATTTGATGGTGCAAGGTCAATTGCAGACGGTTGAAATGCAAAGCCTGGAGCGGCTTTACCAAGTGCTGGGCCTGCCGATGGCGGAGTTGCTGGCCTGGACGGCTGCCTGGCAGGCCGCCGCCCAGGTCAGCCCAGCGCCCCAGGCACCTTTGCTGCCCCAACACCTGGAGCAGTTGGCCTGGCTGGGTGTGAGCCCGGCCAGCCTGGCGCGACTCGCTCCTCATCTGACCATATTGCCCAACGGCAGCACCGTGAACCTCAACACCGCCAGCGCCGAGGTGCTCTATGCCAGCGTGCACAGCCTGAACATCTCCCGGGCCCAGTCCCTGGTGAAAGAGCGCAACCAGCAGCCTTGGGACAACCTGTCCGATCTGCGCAGCCGCTTGGGCGCAGACGCCGCCAGCGTGAGCGACAGCCGCCACAGCCTGGGCAGCCGCTACTTTGAGGTGGTGGGGCAGATTCGGCAAAGCCAAACCACGGTGCTCGAACGCAGTTTGATGGTTCGCGATGGGCTGCAAACCAAAGTGGTTTGGCGCGAGCGCCGCGCCCTGCACAGCGAACCAGGGTGCCTCTCTACAATTGAGCTTCCATGCTGATTCTTCGTTTGTCTCCCCAGCCGATCACGAACTTTGAATTCATTCTCAGTTCCACCGGTCAAGCCGTGTCTGGCAGCGGGCAAGCTGCTGCGGCTCAATTGCCCCCAAGCCCGGGCGAGGTGGTGGCGGTGGTGCCTTGGCAGGTGTTGTCTTGGCACCGCATCCGGTTACCGCCTGGGGTTGGCTCTCGTTTGTCCGCGCTGCTGCCCAACCTGCTGGAAGAACAATTGCTGCAAGACCCCAAGGAGCTGCATTGCGTATTGGCACCCGACGCCGGGGTCACACTGCGGCAAGGCGGGCCAGTCACTGTCGCGGTTTGCGCCAAAGCGTGGTTGCGCCAAGCCTTGGCCCCTTTGCAGTCGGCTGGGGTGCGGGTGCAACGCCTGGTGCCCGAGCTGTCACCCCGCCTCCCGTCTGAACTGCATTTGCTCAATGACAACGGTGGCTTGCAAGTGCTGCTGTGCCAAGGCGAGACGGTGTGGCGCTTGCCGGCCCAGCCCACGGTGGCCGCCAGTGTGGCTGGCAACTTGCCAGACAACGTGTGGGCCGAGCCTGCAACGGCAGAACAGGCACTGCGTTGGAGTGCCGCAGACCCCCAGATACAAAGCGCCCAACAACGCTGGCTGCGTGCCAGCCAAACCGGCTGGGACCTGGCCCAAGGCGAATGGGCACACAACCACCGGGTACGAGGCCAACGGTGGCTGCAACACACCTGGCGTGAACTTTGGCATGGCCCGGTTTGGCAGTCCACCAGACGGGGCCTGTTGGCCTTGTTGCTGGTGCAACTCCTGGGTCTCAACGCCTGGGCCTGGCGAGAGCAAAGCCTGCTGGCGATGCAACAAGCCGAGCTCACGCGCATGCTCAAAAACAGCTTTCCCAGGGTCAGCGTGGTGGTTGATGCCCCAGTGCAAATGCGCCGCGAGGTACAGGCCTTGCAAGCAGGCGCAGGCCTGCCCCAAACGCAAGACCTGGAGGCGATGCTGCAAGCCTTGTCGGCCCATTGGCCAGGCAACACGGTTCCTGAAAAGCTCGACTACCGCGCCGGCGAACTTCGCTTGACCGGGCTGACTGTGGCCGACCAGCAAAGCCTGGCCCAAGTGCCGTGGGGCACGCTGGGCTACCAATGGCGCGGCGAGGGCCAACAAGGGATCCTGAGCCTGGGGGTCAAGCAATGATGAAAGCCTGGCAACAGTGGCTGTCGCAGCGCAGCCCGCGCGAGCAAACCGGGATCCAATGGGCGGCTGGGTTGGCCTTGGTCTGGCTGGTCTGGACCTGGGCGGTCGCGCCAGCCTGGCAGGTGCTGTCATCGAGTCCCGCGCTGCGCGAGCGTTTTGCGCAACAGCGCAGCGAGATGCAGGGCCTGCAACAACAAGCGCTGATGTTGCAAAACGCGCCACGTGTCTCCACCGAACAAGCAGCGCAGGTGTTGCAGCAACTGACCCAGGCTGCAGGCCCTGGCTTGACATTCAAGCGCCAAGGCCCACAGGTTCAAGTCGGCTTCAAGGGCTTGTCGCCCAACGCCTTGGCCGATTTGTTGCGCCAGTCCAGCAGCCAAGCCCAGGCCCGGGTGCAATCGGCCCAGTTGCAGCAAAAAGACAAGGCTTGGGAAGGCCAGCTGGTGTTTGGCCTGCCAACGCAGCCCTGAAACATGCAGCGGCCTGACCTGCTCCAGCCTGGCCAACGCGGCATGCGCTGGGGCTTGGTGTTGGGTGTGCTGCTGGGCCTGCTGGTGTTTGCGCCCGCGCGCTGGTTGGCAGACGCTGTGGATGCAGTCAGTCGCGGTCGGGTGCAACTGCGTGACGCGCAAGGCACGCTCTGGCGTGGCAACGCGCAATGGGTATTGACCAGCGGTGCCGGTGGGCGTGATGCCCTGGCCTTGCCCCAGCGTTTGCACTGGCGCTTGTCGCCACAGTGGGATGCCAGCATGGTCTTGCAACTGCAGGTCGCAGGCAGCACGCCAGAGCCAATCAGCCTGGCATGGGCGCCCAGTTGGTCCGGCTTCAACTTGCGTCTGACATCTGCCCACAGTGTTTGGCCGTCACAATGGCTGGCTGGCTTGGGTGCGCCCTGGAACACCATGGGCTTGAGCGGACAGATGCATTTGCGCTTGCAACAGTTGCAATGGTCATGGCATGGTCAACAAGGCGTGCTCAGCGGGCAGGCCGAACTCGAGTGCAAAGACATGGCCTCGGCCCTCTCGACCGTGCAACCCTTGGGCAGCTACACCTTGCAACTGCAAGGCGGTCAAGCGCCCATGCTGCAACTGCGCACTGCCCAGGGCAAACTGCGGTTGCATGGCACGGGCGTTTGGGGGCCGCAAGGATTTCGGTTTGAGGGATTGGCGCGATCGGAAAGTGAAAACGACAGCGCATTGCGCAATTTGCTGGGTGTGCTGGGGCAGCGCAGTGGCAACACAACCATATTGAAATGGGGATGACATGTTAAACAGAGCACACACACTGGTCTGGCTGCTGGCGGCTGTGATCAGCCTGAGCGCGCCGTGGGCGGTGGCGCAAAACACCCGCTCGGGCGCACCGATCACCTTGAACTTTGTCAACGCCGAGATTGAGGCTGTGGCCCGTACCTTGGCAGGCTTGACCAACCGCAGCCTGGTGGTCGACCCGCGTGTCAAAGGCACGATCACCCTGAGCACCGAAAAGCCAGTGGCACCCGCGGTGGCTTGGAACCAGTTTTTAGCGGTGCTGCGTTTGCAGGGCTTCGCGGTGATTGAAACCCAGGGCCTGTTCAAGGTGGTGCCCGAGGCCGAGGCCAAACTCCAGGGTGGGCAAAACGCGGTGGTGGCTGCCACGGGTGCGCCCAACAACGCGCAGGTGATGACGCAAATCTTCAAGCTCAACCATGAAAACGCCAACAACCTGGTGGCCGTGCTGCGCCCGCTGATCAGCCCAAACAACACGATCAATGTCAACCCAGGCAGCAACGCGCTGGTTATCACCGACTATGCCGACAACCTGCAGCGCTTGGGCAAGATCATCGCCTCACTCGACGTGGCCACGGCCACCGACCTCGAGGTGATCCCGCTCAAGCATGCGATCGCTAGCGACTTGGCCAATTTGCTCAACCGCTTGGTCGAGAGCAACAGTTCGGCCGGTGCCGCACCCGCCGCCGGCGGCAGCAGCGAGAACGCCTACAAAACCACCATCCTGGCCGAACCGCGCAGCAACGCGATCATCGTGCGCTCGGCCAACCCAGCGCGCCAAGCGCAGGTGCGCGGCCTGATCGACAAGCTCGACCGCGCAGGGAGTGAGCTGGCCAGCGGCAACATTCACGTGGTGTATTTGAAAAACGCCGACGCCACCAAACTCGCCAACACCTTGCGGGCAGCCTTGTCATCCAACGCAGGCGGTTTGGCCACAGCGGGTGCGCCCGGCGCCACCGCCTCTGGTGGCATGGCCGCTGGCAGCGCTGCGGCCACGAACCTGCCCACCACCGGCGGTCAAATCCAGGCCGACACCGCCACCAACTCGCTGATCATCACCGCGCCCGAGCCGCAGTACCGACAACTGCGCGCCGTGATCGATTCGCTGGACCAACGCCGCGCCCAGGTGTTGGTGGAAAGCCTGATCGTGGAAGTCGATTCAGCGAAAGAATCGCAATTTGGCATCCAATGGCAAAACGTGATGGGCAGCAGCAACAAAACCATCGGTTTGCTGGGCACGAATTTCGCCACCAACAACTTGCTCAGCCTGAGCAGCAAGCCCAGCCTCAATGGCGTGGCGCAAGGCATCAACATCGGTACGGCTCGGCAAGTCGACGGCAAATACCTGATGACCTCCTTGGCCAATTTTTTGCAAACCAATGGCGGCAGCAATATCTTGTCACGCCCGTCTTTGCTGACTTTGGACAATGAAGAGGCCAAGATCGTGGTTGGGCAAAACGTGCCTTTTGTGACTGGCCAATACACCAACAACAACACCAACAACGGCGCGGTCAACCCGTTTCAAACCGTTGAGCGCAAAGACGTGGGCCTGACCTTGAAAGTCAAACCGCAAATCAGCGACACCGGCACCATCAAGCTCACCATCTTCCAAGAAGTCTCCAGCGTGGACACCTCGAAAAAACTCACCGACGGCCTGATCACCAACAAGCGTTCGATCGAATCGAATATCTTGGTGGCCGATGGCAGCGTGGTGGTGTTGGGCGGGCTGCTCTCGGACAACTACACCGACAACCGCCAGCAGGTGCCAGGCTTGGGTGACTTGCCGTTTTTTGGCAATTTGTTTCGCAACGAGAGCCGCAGCCGCAGCAAAACCAACCTGATGGTTTTCTTGCGACCGGTGGTGGTGCGCGACGACGCCAGCACCGAGGTGCTCACCAGCGGGCGTTACCAAGACATGCAAGGCCTGCAGCAAAACGCTGAAAAACCCGAAACCCCGATGCTGCCGATTCCCAACGATCAGGTGTTGCCGCCCCTGCCACCGGCTGCAGCCATGCCCGATGCCCCGGTGGCTGCCCCGGTCAAATAAACCATGCGCCACCCTCTGCCCTACGCTTTTGCCCGCGCCCATCAGCTGCTGCTGGAGGATGATGGCCAAAGCCTCACGCTCTGGCATGCCGCTGCGCCTGCGGCCGGTGCCTGGAGCGAGGTGTTGCGCATGCACCCGGTCAACCGGTTTGCCCATGTCGACAGCCAGACCTTGATGCAGCGCATCAGCGAGAGCTATGCCGGGGCCGAGTCGAGTGCGGCCTTGGTGATGAGCGAGGTCGAAGGCGAAGCGGATTTGGCCCGCATGATGCAAGACCTGCCTGCGGTCGAAGACCTGCTCGAAGCCTCGGCGGACGCACCGATCATCCGCATGCTCAACGCTTTGCTGATGCAAGCCGCGCGCGATGGCGCCAGCGACATCCACATCGAGCCCTATGAGCGGCACTCGAGCGTGCGTTTTCGCATCGACGGCACGCTGCGCGAGGTGGTCAGCCCCAACCGTGCGTTACACGCCGCCTTGATTTCCCGGCTGAAGATCATGGCCGACCTGGACATCGCAGAAAAGCGTTTGCCGCAAGATGGGCGCATTTCATTGCGTTTGGGTCAACGCGCCATCGACGTGCGGGTGTCGACCCTGCCCAGTGCCCACGGCGAACGCGCGGTGCTGCGTTTGCTCGACAAGAGCGAGAGCCGCCTCACGCTGCAAGCGGTGGGCATGCAAGGCGAGACCTTGGCAGGCTTTAACCATTTGTTGGCGCAGCCCCATGGCATCGTGCTGGTCACTGGCCCCACCGGCTCGGGCAAAACCACCACGCTGTACGCTGCTTTGCAGCAGCTCGACTCGGCCCGCTTCAACATCATGACGGTGGAAGACCCGATCGAATACGAGCTGGCTGGCATCGGCCAGACCCAGGTCAACCCGAAAATCGAGCTCGACTTTGCCAAGGCCTTGCGTGCGATCTTGCGACAAGACCCGGACATCATCATGATTGGCGAGATCCGCGACTTTGAGACCGCACAAATCGCGATCCAAGCCTCGCTGACCGGCCACTTGGTGCTGGCCACCTTGCACACCAATGACGCGGCGAGCGCAGTCACCCGCTTGACCGACATGGGTGTCGAGCCGTTTTTGCTCAGCTCGTCTTTGCTTGGTGTCTTGGCCCAACGCTTGGTGCGTAAACGCTGCACCGCTTGCCAAGGCGCGGGCTGTGCCGCTTGTGGCCAAACCGGTTACCAAGGCCGTACCGGCATCTTTGAGCTGTTGACCACCAACGACCAACTCAAGGCCTTGGTGCATGACAAAGCCAGCGAGGCGCATCTGCGCGAAGCAGCTGTTCGCCAAGGCATGCGCTCGTTGCGCGAGGACGGTCAACGCCTGGTGGACAACGGGCTGACCAGCTTGGAAGAGTTGGTGCGGGTGACCCGCGACTGAGCGCCCCATGCCTGCCTACACCTATGAAGCGCTGAACCCGCAAGGCCGTACCGAGCAAGGTGTGATCGAGGCCGACAGCGAACGCGCCGCGCGCAACCAACTGCGGGCCCAAGGCCTGCTGCCCGTAGGCTTGCAGGCGGTGGCCGCGCCAAAACAACGCGCAGGCGACATCGTGTTGTGGCAAGCCAGGGTGTTTAGCCGCACCGACCTGGTGGTCTGGACCCGTCAACTCGCCAGCCTGGTGGCCGCCGGTTTGCCGCTCGAGCGTTGTTTGACCGCGCTCAGCGAAGAAGCCGCCACGCCCGCCCAGCGCGACCTGGTGGCACAGTTGCGGGCTGAGGTGAACGCGGGCGCACCCCTGGCGCAAGCCTTGGCGATGCACCCACGTGAGTTCGATGGCTTGTATGTGGCGGTGATTGGCTCGGGCGAGCAAAGCGGTCGCTTGGGCGCGGTGTTGCTGCAACTGGCCAATGACATGGAAACCGCGCACACCATGCGCAGCAAACTCTTGGCAGCGTCCTTGTACCCCGCGATCGTGAGTGCCGTGGCACTGTTGATCGTGTTGTTTTTATTGGCTTATGTGGTGCCGCAAGTCGCCCAGGTGTTCACCAGCACCCAGCGCAGCCTGCCTTGGTTGACCGTGGCCATGTTGGCCATCAGCCAAGCGGTGCAAGCGCTGTGGTTGTGGGCCTTGTTGGTGGCGGCTGTGGCCACCGTGTTGCTGCGACTGGCCTTGCGCCAAGCCTTGTTTCGCCAACAGTTTGACGCGGCTTGGTTGCGTTTGCCGCTGCTGGGCCGCTTGAGCCTGGGCTATAACGCCGCCCGTTTTGCCAGCACCCTGGCCTTGTTGGTCGGCGCAGGTGTACCGATGCTCAAGGCCTTGCAAACCGCTGCGCAAACACTCACCAACATGGCGCTGCGCGAACACGCTTTGCAGGCGCTGGAGTTGGTCCGCGAAGGCGCGCCCTTGGCCAGTGCCTTGGCCCAAAACAAGCGCTTGCCCGGCTTGCTGGCGATGTTTGCCCGCTTGGGCGAGCAAACCGGGCAGCTGCCGCAAATGCTGCAACACGCGGCCGACCACCTGGGCAATGAAGTCCAGCGCCGCGCGATGCAACTCACCACCCTCCTCGAGCCGCTGTTGATCGTGGTCATGGGCATGGTGGTCATGCTGATCGTGCTGGCGGTGATGCTGCCGATCATCCAACTCAACCAGTTCGTCAGCTGAAAGCACCCGATGGCAAGCACCTTGGACGGCAAATTGGTGGTGGCGATCTCCTCGCGGGCCTTGTTTGATTTCGAGCAAGAAAACCAGGTGTTCGAGCAAGCCGACGACCGCGCCTACATGGACCTGCAGTTGCAACGCCTGGAAGAACCGGCCAAACCGGGCGTGGCGTTTTCATTGGTGAAAAAACTGCTCGCCTTCAACCAGCCCAACGATGCCAGGGTCGAGGTGGTGATCTTGTCGCGCAACGACCCGGTGAGTGGCATGCGGGTGTTTCGCTCTGCCCAGCACTACGGCTTGGACATCCAGCGCGGCTCGTTCACCCGTGGCCAACCGCCTTGGCGCTACCTCAAGCCCTTGAATGCGAATTTGTTTTTGTCGGCCCACCTGAGCGATGTGCGGGCCGCGCTGGACGCGGGTGTGCCCGCCGCCCAGGTCTATCCGCACTCGGCCCATGCATCCGAGGCGCATCCGCACGAGGTACGCATCGCCTTTGACGGCGACGCGGTTTTGTTCAGCGACGAAGCTGAGCGGGTGTTCCAGTCGCAAGGCCTCAACGCGTTCCAGCAGCATGAAAAAGACAAGGCCAGCCAACCGCTGTCAGCCGGGCCTTTCAAACCCTTGCTCGAGGCCTTGCACCGCTTGCAGGTCGAGGGCACCCCGGCGATTCGCATCCGCACCGCCTTGGTCACCGCCCGCAGCGCACCCGCCCATGAGCGCGCCATCCGCACGCTCATGCAATGGAAGATCCAGGTGGACGAGGCGATGTTCTTGGGCGGCTTGGCCAAGGGCGAGTTTTTGAAAGAGTTTGAACCCGATTTTTTCTTTGATGACCAGACCGGGCACATCGAGTCAGCCGCCCGCCATGTCCCCGCCGGGCACGTGGCCAGTGGGGTGCAAAATACCCCCCTGCCCTCCACCGACTGAGTCTTCATGCGTTTGTCCAATCCCTTTCGTGCCATGTGGCAAAAAACCCGCTTGCATTTGCGCAATGTCTGGTGGCTGTCTCTGCCTTATTTCCGCTCTGAGCAACGCTGGTCGGCCTGCGCCCTGTTGCTCGCTTGCATCGCCTTGAACCTGGGCATGGTCTATGTGTTGGTGATGCTCAATGACTGGAACCGGGTGTTTTACGACGCCTTGCAAAACCGGGATGAACCGGTTTTTTGGGCCCAGTTGCTGGTGTTCGCCCAGCTGGCTGGCGCGTTCATCGTGGTGGCGGTTTACCGCTTCTACCTCACGCAACTGCTGCAGGTGCGTTGGCGGGCTTGGATGACCCAAGATTTTTTACAGCGCTGGACCACGAACCAAATCTTCCACCAAATCGAATTGCGCCAATCGATGCAACATCAAGAGAGCATGAACGGCTCTGACAACCCAGACCAGCGCATACAAGAAGACATCCAACTCTTCACCGCTGACACCCTGGGTTTGAGCCTAGGCCTGCTCGACGCCTTGGTGACCTTGGCCAGTTTTGTGGGCATTTTGTGGGTCTTGTCAGGCAGCTTTGGCTTTACCTGGCAGGGCGATGAATACGAGTTGCCAGGCTTCATGGTTTGGATTGCCCTGCTCTATGCGTTTTTTGGCAGTATCCTGGGGCATTTCATTGGCCGCCGGATGGCCCCCTTGAATTTCGCGCAGCAACGCTTGGAGGCCAATTTTCGGCACCAGCTGATGCGGGTGCGTGAGTACAGCGAAGCCATTGCCATGGACCGAGGCGCTGCTTTTGAAAACCAGTCCTTGCAAAAAAACTTCAAAGCGGTGGTGGGCAACTTCATGCAATTGCTCAAGGTGCAAAAGCAATACACCTGGTTCAGCTCTGGCTACGGCCAAGCCGCGGTGGTGTTTCCGATCATCGTTGCCGCACCCCGTTTTTTTTCAGGCGCCATTCAACTGGGCCAGTTGATGCAAATTTCCTCAGCCTTTGGCCAGGTCCAAGAATCGCTGAGTTGGATCGTGAATAACTACAGCCGCCTGGCCAGTTGGTCGGCCACCACCCAACGCTTGAGCGTGTTCTTGACCCAAATGGAGACCCTGCGGGCGATCTCGTTTGCCGTGGTTCAACCCCCCAGCAATGACAGCCCGGCGGCCACCGATCTCTTGACCTCGGCCCTGACCATCACCTTACCTGACCGCACGGTTTTGCTCGACGATGTGGTGTTGCAAGTCAGCGCGGGTGACTCGGTGCTGATTCGCGGCCCCTCGGGCAGTGGCAAATCGACTTTGCTTCGGGTGCTGGCAGGCATTTGGCCTTATGTGCGTGGCTGGGACACGAACCACCAGCCCTTGGCAATCTCGGATGCCATCCGTTTGCCGCCTGACGCGGTGTTCATTCCGCAGCGCCCCTACTTCCCTGAGGGCAGTTTGCGCAACGCCCTGAGCTATCCCAACTCGGTCGACACATTTACCGATGAGCAAATGCAACAAGCGTTGGTGCAAGCCCTGCTGCCCAACCTGTGCTCGCAGCTCGATCAAGTCGGGCAATGGAGTCAGCAGCTCTCCGGTGGCGAGGCCCAGCGTTTGGCCATGGCGCGGGTGTTTTTGAAGCAGCCAAGCTGGGTGTTTGCGGACGAAGCAACCAGTGCCTTGGACGAGGCTTCCGAAAAACTGATCTACGAGCGTTTGCTGCAGATGGTGATGCGTCAACGCGGTGCCTTGGTATCGGTGGCACACCGCCCGAGCGTAGCGGCTTACCACCAGCGATTGTGGCAATTGGTGAATGTGTCTGAAGGCAGCATCAAGAGCCATGTGCTGCAGGTCAGTCACTGACGGGCTCAAGAAACCCCACTTGCACCCGATTCAAGCTGGGCGGGAGAAACAAGTTGTGGTTTCAGACCGTCCCCGCTCATAGCTCCGGTTTAAGGGGCGCGCCCTGTTGCGCCGGGGACGGTCGCCTTTTACTTCAAGCGCATTTCCGCGGCACGTGCATGCGCTTGCAAGCCCTCGCCATGCGCCAGCACAGAGGCGATGCGCCCCAAGGTTTGGGCACCCTGCTCGCTGACCTCGATCAGGCTGCTGCGCTTTTGAAAGTCATAGACACCCAGCGGCGAGCTAAACCGCGCAGTGCCTGAAGTCGGCAGCACGTGGTTGGGGCCAGCGCAATAGTCACCCAAGCTCTCGCTGGTGAACGCGCCTAAGAAGATCGCGCCCGCATGTTTGAGCAGCGGCTCCCAACGGTGCGGGTCGTTGCTCGACACCTCCAGGTGCTCGGGCGCGATGCGGTTGCTGATGTCGCACGCCTCTTGCATGCTGCGGGTGTGAATCAAGGCACCACGGCCATTCAGAGACGCGGCGATGATGTCTTTGCGCGGCATCTCGGGCAGCAGTTTGTCAATCGACGCCTGCACCGCATCGATGTAAGCGACATCGGGGCACAGCAAAATGCTTTGCGCCAATTCATCATGCTCGGCTTGGCTGAACAAATCCATCGCCACCCAGTCAGCCGGCGTGCTGCCATCGGCCAACACCAAAATCTCTGAAGGCCCGGCGATCATGTCGATGCCGACCGTGCCAAACACCCGGCGCTTGGCAGCCGCCACGTAGGCGTTACCGGGGCCGGTGATTTTGTCGACCGCAGGCACGGTGGCGGTGCCGTAGGCAAGCGCCGCCACGGCCTGTGCGCCACCGATGGTGAAGGCACGGGTGACCCCCGCCACATACGCAGCGGCCAACACCAGCGGGTTCTTCTCACCTTGCGCAGCGCCTGCTGCGTTGCGGTCTTTGGCGGGGGTGGGCACGACCATGATGATCTCGCCGACACCGGCCACGTGCGCGGGGATGGCGTTCATCAAGACGCTGGAGGGGTAAGCGGCTTTGCCACCGGGCACGTAAATGCCCACACGGTCAAGCGGTGTGACTTTTTGACCGAGCAAACTGCCGTCGGCATCGCGGTAAGTCCAGCTCTCGCCCGAGGCTTTTTTCTGCGCCTCGTGGTAGCTGCGGACGCGGGCGGCAGCGGCTTGCAAAGCCTCGCGTTGGTCGGTGGGCAGGCCCTCGAAAGCCGCTTTGAGCTCCGCCTGGGTCAGCTCCAAATCGGTCATGTTGGCGGCCTTCAAGCCGTCAAAACGCTCGGTGTACGCCAGCACCGCGGCGTCGCCGCGCTGCTTGACATCGGCCAAGATATCAGCAACCCGCTGCTCGATGGCTGCGTCGGTGTCGGCAGACCAATGCAAGCGCTGTTGAAACTGTGTTTCAAAGTCGGCTTGGGCAGTGGACAGGCGAAGCGGGCGGGCGGGCATGGCGTGGCGGCTGGTTGAAAACAGAAGGTGTCAGCGTTGGCAAATCGCCTGGTCAAAGGTGTCGATCAGGCGACGGATGTCAGCGGTCTTGAGTTTCATCGAGGCTTGGTTGACCACCAGCCGTGAGCTGATGTCCATGATGCGCTCAACCTCGATCAGGTGGTTGGCTTTCAAGGTGCTGCCCGTCGACACCAAGTCAACAATGGCGTCGGCCATGCCGGTCAGCGGCGCGAGTTCCATGCTGCCATAGAGCTTGACCAGGTCCACATGCACACCTTTGGCGGCAAAGAAGTCGCGGGCAATAGCCACGTACTTGGTGGCCACGCGCAAACGCGCCCCTTGCTTGACCGCAGCGGCGTAGTCAAAGCCTTGCGGCACCGCCACGCTCATGCGGCAACGCGCAATCTTCAAATCAAGCGGTTGATAAAGCCCAGCACTGCCGTGCTCGATGAGCGTGTCCAAACCGGCCACGCCCATGTCCGCGCCACCGTATTCCACATAGGTAGGCACGTCCGAGGCACGCACCAGCACGACACGCAAGCTGGCTTGGTTGGTCGGCAAAATCAGCTTGCGCGACTTCTCTGGGTCTTCCAGCACCTCGATGCCCGCGGCTTTGAGCAGCGGCAAGGTTTCGTCAAAGATGCGTCCTTTGGACAGCGCCAGCGTGATGCTCATCGGCTTCTTTCGATGTCCGCGCCCAAGGCGCGCAGTTTGTCTTCCATGCGGTCGTAGCCGCGGTCGAGATGGTAAATCCTGTCGACCGTGGTCTCGCCCGTGGCGACCAAACCAGCGATCACCAGGCTGGCCGAGGCGCGTAAATCGGTGGCCATGACCGTCGCGCCCGAGAGCTTGGCAACACCCTCGACCATCGCCACCTTGCCGTCGATTTGGATGCGCGCGCCCAAGCGCAGCAGTTCGTTGACATGCATGAAGCGGTTTTCAAAAATCGTTTCTGTCACTTTGGCGCTGCCTTGCGACACCGCGTTGAGCACCATGAACTGGGCCTGCATGTCGGTGGGAAAACCTGGGTATTCGGTGGTGCGAAAACTCTGCGCCCTGAGCTGCGCAAAGGCTGGGCCCTCGGCCTTGACTCGCAGGCCACCCATCACGGCTTCGATCTGCACACCAGCGTCACGCAGCTTGTCGATCACCGCTTCGAGGTGATCGCCACGTGCGTGCTGCAACACCACGTCGCCGCCGGTGGCCGCCACCGCGCACAAAAACGTACCCGCCTCGATCCGATCGGCCACCACGCTGTGGTTCGCGCCATGCAATTGTTCAACGCCTTGGATCTGGATGCGGCTGGTGCCGTGGCCTTCGATCTTTGCGCCCATGGCAATCAGCAGCTCGGCCAAGTCGGGAATCTCAGGCTCTTGGGCCGCGTTTTCCAACACGGTTTCGCCCTCGGCCAAGACGGCGGCCATGAGGAAATTTTCAGTCCCTGTCACGGTCACCATATCGGTGGCGATGCGCGCGCCTTTCAAACGGCTGCGACCGTCTTTCAAACGCGCCACCATGTAGCCTTGTTCGAGGTCAATGACCGCACCCATGGCTTGCAGGCCTTTGATGTGCTGGTCCACCGGCCGGGTGCCGATCGCGCAACCGCCGGGCAAGGACACCTTGGCATGGCCAAAGCGGGCCAACAAAGGGCCCAGCGCCAAGACCGAGGCGCGCATGGTTTTCACCAACTCATAAGGCGCTTCAGGGCTGTGCAAGCTGCCTGCGTTCAACACCATGTCACCGGCGTCGTTGCGCTCGGCGCTCACGCCCATGTGGCGAATCAGCTTGACCATGGTGGACACGTCTTGCAAACGCGGCACATTGGCGAGGGTGAGCGTGTCGGCGGTCAAGAGCGCGGCGCACAACTCGGGCAGCGCCGCGTTTTTAGCGCCCGCAATGGCGACCTTGCCGTTCAAGGAACGACCGCCGCGAATAAGCAATTTGTCCATAGCGTGTCAGGCCGCTCAGGCCTGCGCCTTCCATTCGGCGGGGGTGAAGGTTTTCATCGACAAGGCATGGACATCGTCATTGGCCATGGTGTGGCCAAGGGTTGCGTAGACTTTTTGGTGGCGCTGAATCGGGCGCAGGCCGTCAAACTCGGTACTGACAATCGTGGCGAACCAATGGCGGCCATCACCCTCGACATGCAGGTGTTCGCAGGGCAGTCCTGCGGCAATCATGGTTTCAATTTGGTCTGCGGTCATGTTTCAACCTCGAATCTTGTAGCCAATGCGCAACAAATGCAGCGCCAAGCCAGCCACCAACACAAATGCGCCACCCACCAGCGCCAAACTCAGCCAAGGCGAGACATCGCTCACGCCAAAAAAGCCAAAGCGAAAGCCGTCGATCATGTAGAAAAACGGGTTGAGATGGCTCACCTGTTGCCAAAACGGCGGCAGAGAATGGATGGAATAAAACACGCCGCTCAAAAACGTCATGGGTGTGATGAGGAAATTTTGAAACGAGGACATCTGGTCAAACTTGTCTGCCCACAAACCGGCAATCAGCCCGAGAGTGCCCAGCATCGCAGCACCTAAAAAAGCAAACACCAGTATCCACACCGGTGCCACCACGCTGAGCGGCGCAAGCCACATGGTGACCAGCAACACACCCAAACCGACCACCACACCACGCACCGTGGCAGCCAACACATAAGCAGCAAACCAGCTCCAGGGACCCAAGGGCGTGAGCATGATGAACACCAGGTTGCCCATCATCTTGCTTTGCACCATGGAAGACGAGCTGTTGGCAAACGCGTTTTGCAACAAACTCATCATCACCAACCCAGGCACCAAAAACGCGGTGTAGCTCACGCTGTCATAGACGGTGACACGGCCCTCGAGCAAATGTCCAAAGATCAGCATGTACAACAAAGCGGTCAACACGGGCGCGGCGATGGTCTGCGCACTGACCTTCCAAAATCGCAGCACCTCTTTGTAAAACAGGGCTTGCCAACCGATCATGATGCGGCCCCCATGACGTCCAAAAACACGTCTTCCAAATCGGCTTTGCGGATTTCCACGTCTTGCGCTTGCAAACCGGCGCTGCGCACCGCCGCCAGGTAATGCTCGATTTGCGCCGCGTCGTTGGCTGGGAACTGCACGATGCGCCCAGTGATGCGCGCTTGGGCGGCCAATTCGGCGGGCAGTTGATCGTCAATTTTGAAACGCAGCACATTGCTGGACGCGTTTTTCAGCAAGGTGCTGGTGTTGTCCAAGGCCACCACCCGGCCTTGCTTGAGCATGGCGATGCGCGAACACAGCGCCTCGGCTTCCTCCAAATAGTGGGTGGTCAAGAGCACGGTGTGGCCCTCGCGGTTCAAGCGCGCAATGAACTGCCAAAGGGTTTGGCGCAACTCCACGTCCACGCCAGCGGTGGGCTCATCGAGCACGATGACAGGCGGTTTGTGGGCCAGGGCTTGCGCCACCAACACGCGTCGCTTCATACCGCCGGAGAGTTGGCGCATGTTGTGGTTGGCCTTGTCGGCCAGCCCCAGGTATTCGAGCAACTCATCGAGCCAGGCGCCGTTGTTGTTGATGCCGAAATAACCGGCCTGAAAGCGCAGGGCTTCGCGTACCGTGAAAAAGGGATCGAACACCAACTCCTGGGGCACCACACCCAGCAGCCGCCTGACTTGCAAAGCCTGGGATTGCACATCCAGGCCCTGCACCTGGATGCGTCCGCTGCTGGCTTGCAACAAGCCAGCCAAGATACTGATCAGGGTGGTTTTGCCAGCGCCGTTGGGACCGAGCAAGCCGAAAAACTCACCTTCCTGAATGTCAAAACTGACACCATCGAGCGCCTGGAGCGTGCCTCGGGCATTGGCAAAGCTTTTGGTGACGGACTGGAAGGAGATGGCGGCCATGAGAAGCTGCCTATTCTAGAGGCTAGTGATTGCACCCCCAGCCCGGGGTTTTAGGCGGTCAGGGGCTGCAACGGCAAGACCTCGCTGAGGCCGTAGACCTGGGCCAGGTTGAGTGCGCGCGCTGGCAAGCCCCGGACTTGAAAACCACGCCCTTGGGTTTGCGCTGCACGCATGCCAACGAGCAACACCGCCAAGGCGGAGGAATCGAATTGTTGCAAAGCGCTGGCATCGACCTCCAGCTCGCGGCCGCTGGACGCGGCTTGAAGCAGTTGCATGGCCAAGGCTTGGGCTTGCGCATGGGTGAGCAAGCTAGGCAGGGCAAACCGGGCTTGGCTCATCTGCGGTTGTTGGCTTTGTTGCGTTCGGTCAAGGTAGCGATCAGGCCGTCGATGCCCTTGCTGTTGATCTCTTGGGCGAACTGGCTACGGTAGTTGTCGACCAACCAAACCCCCAGCAAATTGAAGTTGTAAATGCGCCAGCCGGAGGCGGTGTCAGGGGTTTTTTCGAGACGGTAATCGATGTTGATTGGCTCATTGCCACCGCGCAACTCGGAGCGAATCACGACCTCGTTGTCGGCGGCCTGCACGCGATGGGGTTTGACCACGATGGTGAAGTTGTCCTTGATCTGCGACAACGCACCCGAGTAAGAGCGCATAAGCAAAATTTTGAATTCTTCAATCAAGCGTTTTTGCTGCTCGGGGGTGGCTTGCCGCCAGGCCGGGCCAACCGCAGAGGCGGTCATGCGTTTGAAATTGATGTGCTCGAGCAAACGGCTGTCGACCAGGGCGGCGATTTTTTGCAGGTCACCCGCCCTCAAAGCCGGGTCTTTTTGGACGGTGACCAACAAGTCGCTGGAGAGGCGCTGCATGAACGCGTCCGGGGCTTCTTGGGCCTGTGCAGACAAGCTCAAGAAAACGATGCCGAACACACCCATCCACCGTAACCAGCCGAACCAGGCAAGGGGCGAGGAAGTGATGGTGTAGTGCTTCATGCCGTCAGTTTAGTAGAAATAGCAAAGCTTTACTGGTCGTATCGCTGACCACCACCGTCCGGGTCGTCGGCACCATCGTTCTTCGGGTTGCCCCGCTGGGTGGCAGCACGGCGGCGTTGTATGTAGGCATCGCGAATGAAGCTGTATTTGTCGAGCGCCACTTGGTCCAGTTGACTGTCAAACCCCAAGTAACCGGCCCGCTTGTCCACCAAGTTCAAGGCGGTTCCGCTGTAACGCACCGAGGCTGGTGTGACATCGCCCCACAAACCACCCTGGTTATCAACCACCCAACCGGCGGTATCACGCAGATTGGACGGACCCAAAACCGGCAACACGATATAAGGACCGGCTGGTACACCCCAATACCCCAGGGTTTGGCCAAAGTCTGCTTTGTGGCGCTGCAGGCCGATGCGGGTTCCCCAGTCGATCAGTCCATACACCCCAAAGACGGTGTTGACGGTTGCCCGCAAGCCTGTTTCAGCGGTGTCCATGGGTTTGAGCTGCAAAGCCAGGTTGAGGGTCGACCAAATATCGTTCAAGTTGCCAAAAAAGTTGCGCACGCCGATTTGCGCCAATTCCGGCACAGCTTGTTTGTAGTTGATGGCCACTGGTTTGAGAAGCTTGCTGTCGAGTTCGTCATTGAACGCGCTGATGCTGCGGTTGGTGGCTTCAAACGGGTCTTGCGGATGGCCGACCATGCCCGTCGGGGTGGCCGCGCAGCCCAGGCTCAGGCTGGCCAACAGGATCACCACCCAGGCGAGACAAGACAAACGCAAGCCCTGCATGTTCAGTTGCCCTCCGGCTGCGCACCCGGCGAAGCGGCTTTGTCGTAGAGAAAGCGGCTGATCAGGTTTTCCAGCACCACCGCAGATTGGGTGGACTGCAGGGTGTCACCGGGCTTCAAATTCGCCTCGTCAGCGCCAGCTTCGATGCCGATGTATTGCTCGCCCAGCAAACCGCTGGTGAGGATTTTCAAGGAGCTGTCTTTGGGAAAAGAATAGCGGGTGTCCATGGCCAACACCACTTGCGCCTGGAAACGTTTGGCATCAAAGCCGATGTCTTGCACCCGCCCGACCACCACGCCAGCGCTTTTGACCGGGGCTTGTTTTTTCAAACCACCGATATTGTCGAAAAAGGCATTCACCGGGTATGTTTTTTGCCAACTCAAGCTGAGCAAATTGGCCGATTGCAAGGCCAAAAACAGCAAAGCCGCGGCCCCCAACATCACCAGCAGTCCAACCCAGACATCCGTATTTGAGCGTTGCATATCCATTCTTCCTATTTCACAGCTTGAACATCAAAGCAGTCAACACAAAATCCAAAGCCAACACGGTCAGCGAAGCCATCACCACGGTGCGGGTGGTCGCGCGGGCCACGCCGTCGGGCGTTGCTTGCGCCTCAAAACCTTGGCGCAGCGCGATGAAACTGACGGTGAAACCGAACACCACGGTTTTGATCACGCCATTGCCCACATCCGACCAAACATCCACGCCATCGCGCATTTGACCCCAAAACGAGCCTGCGTCTACCCCGATCATGACCACGCCGACCAGCCAGCCGCCAAGGATGCCGACCGCGCTGAAGATCGCGCCCAGGATCGGCATGACCAAGACCGCGGCCCAAAAGCGTGGGGCCAAGATGCGCTTGACCGGGTCTATCGCCATCATCTCCATGGCTGAGAGTTGCTCGCCGGCTTTCATCAGGCCGATCTCAGCGGTGAGCGAGGTGCCGGCACGACCGGTGAACAGCAAGGCGGAAACAACCGGCCCCAATTCGCGCACCAAACTCAGTGTCACCAACAAACCCAAGGCAGAAGCCGAACCAAAGCGTTGCAAGGTGTTGTAACCCTGCAAAGCCAACACAAAACCCACGAACAAACCCGAGACCGAAATGATGGCCAGGGAATAGTTGCCCAAAAAATGCATGTGGTCGCGCACCAAACCAAAGCGGCGCAAACAATACGGGGCCAACAGCAGCAAACGCAGGAACAAAGCGGTGGCGTGACCCACATCGGCTAGGAAAACACGGGTGGCCCAACCCACGCGGACGAAAAATCCGCTCATGGGGACCCCAGGCGGTTCATGCCAAAGTCCTGTGCAGCAGGCTGGGCGGGGTAGTGAAAACGCACCGGCCCTTCCGGCGCGGCAGTGACGAATTGGTGTACCAAGGGGTCGGTGCTTTGGCGCACTTGCTCGGGCGTGCCTTGCGCGGCGATGCGGCCGTTCGCCAAGATCACCACCTTGTCGGCGATGCGAAAGGTTTCTTCCAGGTCGTGCGAGACCAGGATGCTGGTCAGGCCCAGCGCGTCATTGAGCAAGCGGATCAAACGCGCTGCGGTGCCCAAGGAAATCGGGTCCAAGCCAGCAAAAGGCTCGTCATACATCATCAACTCAGGGTCCAGCGCCATGGCCCGCGCCAGGGCAATGCGGCGTGCCATGCCGCCCGAGACTTCGCTGGGCATCAAGTCGCGCGCGCCACGCAAACCCACCGCCTCGAGCTTCATCAGCACGATGTCGCGCACCATCGGCTCGGACAGGTCGGTGTGCTCTCGCAGGGGAAAGGCGACATTGTCAAACACACTCATGTCGGTGAACAAAGCGCCGAACTGAAACAACATGCCCATGCGTCGACGCGCTTGGTACAGCCCGGGTTGGTCCAAGCCGCCCATGTCTTGCCCATCAAACAGCACTGCACCAGACTGGGCCCGGTGCTGGCCGCCAATCAGCCGCAGGACCGTGGTTTTGCCGCCACCTGAAGCACCCATCAAGGCGGTGACTTTGCCGCGCGGGATTTGCAACGTCACCCCTTCGAGAACAGGGCGCTCGCCATAGCCAAAATGGGTTTCGCGCAGTTCGATCAAAGGGGCTGCTGGGCTGCTCATCTGGGCAGTTTACTGTCACCCATCAAAAATTGATCGATCGTGCGTGCCGCCTGGCGACCTTCGCGGATCGCCCAGACCACCAGCGACTGGCCGCGGCGAATATCGCCTGCTGCAAACACCTTGGGCACGCTGGTGGTGTAGCCACTGCCTTCTTCGGTGTGCGCCTTGGCGTTGCCTCGTGCGTCCTTGTCGACCCCAAACGCTTCCAGCACGGTGGGCACCGGATTGACAAAACCCATGGCCAGCAACACCAGGTCGGCTTTGTATTCTTTTTCGGAGCCAGGCACCTCGACGAGCTTGCCGTCTTTCATCTCGACATGCACCGTGGTCAAGCCGGTGAGCTTGCCGTTTTGGCCAGTGAAGGCTTTGGTGGAAATCGCGAACTCGCGCTTGAGCAGGCCTTTTTCGGTGCCCTCGTCATGGCTGGAGCTGGTGCGCATCTTCATGGGCCAGTAAGGCCAGACCATCGGCTTGTTTTCTTGCTCGGGCGGCATCGGCATCACCTCGAACTGGGTGACGCTGGCCGCGCCTTGACGGGTGCTGGTGCCCACGCAATCCGAGCCGGTGTCGCCGCCGCCGATCACGATGACGTGTTTGCCATCGGCGCGCAACTGGTCTTTGAGTTTGTCGCCCGCATTGACTTTGTTTTGCAGGGGCAAAAACTCCATGGCGAAGTACACGCCCTCGAGCTCACGCCCGGGCACAGGCAGGTCACGCGACTGCTCGGCGCCGCCGGTCAACAGCACCGCGTCGAACTCTTTTTTCAGCTGATCTGCACTGATGGTTTGCTTGGACCAGTTGGTGACCTTGCTGTCCTTGGGCCAGTTGCCGACCATCACACCGGTTTTGAACACCACGCCCTCGGCTTGCATTTGATCAACGCGTCGGTCGATGTGGCTTTTCTCCATCTTGAAGTCAGGGATGCCGTAGCGCAACAAACCACCGACCCGGTCGTTCTTCTCAAACACCGTGACCGCGTGACCGACACGCGCCAGTTGCTGCGCAGCCGCCATGCCCGCTGGGCCCGCCCCAATCACCGCGACTGTTTTGCCGGTCTTGTGGCCAGCCGGCTGTGGCTTGACCCAGCCTTCAGCCCAACCGCGATCGATGATCGCGTGTTCGATGGATTTGATGCCCACCGCTTCATCGTTGAAGTTCAGGGTGCAAGCCGCCTCGCAAGGCGCGGGGCAGATGCGGCCGGTGAACTCGGGGAAGTTGTTGGTGCTGTGCAAAACCGTCAAAGCGTTTTGCCACTGGTTGCCATACACCAGATCGTTGAAATCGGGAATGATGTTGTTGACCGGGCAGCCACTGTTGCAAAACGGCGTGCCGCAGTCCATGCAGCGCGCGCTTTGGGTTTTGGCCTGCTCGGGCGTCAAGGTGACGACGAACTCTTTGTGGTGTTTCAAGCGCTCGGGCACGGGCTTGTAACCCTCTTCAACCCGTTCAAATTCCATGAAGCCTGTGATTTTTCCCATGATCTGGTCCTTGTGTGCGCTTAAGACTTGGCAGTGGCTTTTTTCGCCTTGGCCGGTTTGTCGGTGGCTGCGGCAGCCAATTCACCCAAGGCGCGTTTGTATTCGTTGGGGAACACTTTGACGAACTTGGCGCGGGCCTGTTCCCAGTTGTCCAACAATGCGCGGGCGCGTTTGGAACCGGTCCAGCGGTGGTGGTCTTCGAGTAACTTTTTGAGTTGCCTTTCGTCGGCCAGGCCACGGTGCCACAGGGCTTGCGGCACTTCAGCGCTTTGGCGCTTCTCGTCCAACACTTTGTCCATGCTGACCATGGCGGTGTTGCAACGTTTGTCAAACTCGCCGTCCTCATCGTACACATAGGCAATGCCACCGCTCATGCCAGCCGCGAAGTTGCGCCCGGTGTTGCCCAGCACCACCACGGTGCCGCCGGTCATGTATTCGCAGCCGTGGTCACCCGTGCCTTCGACGACCGCGGTCGCGCCTGACAAACGCACCGCGAAGCGTTCACCGGCCACGCCGCTGAAAAACGCCTCGCCGCTGGTCGCGCCATACAGCACGGTGTTGCCAACGATGGTGTTGGACACCGCCTCGCCTCGGAAATCGATGCTCGGGCGCACGACCACGCGCCCCCCGGACAGCCCTTTGCCGGTGTAGTCGTTGGCGTCGCCAATCAAATACAAGGTGATGCCCTTGGCCAAAAACGCGCCAAACGATTGGCCACCGGTGCCTTCGAGTTGGATGCGCAGGGTGTCGTCAGGCAAGCCTTCGGGGCGCACCTGGGTGAGCGCGCCAGACAACATCGCACCGACCGAGCGGTTGACGTTGCGGGCGACTTCCATGAACTGCACTTTTTCGCCTTTGTCGATGGCGGCACGGCTTTTTTCGATCAGCACTTTGTCTAAGGCTTTTTCCAGGCCATGGTCTTGGGTGTCGGTATGGAACAAGGGGGTACCAACAGGTACCTGGGGTTTGGCCAACAAACGGCCAAAGTCCAGCCCCTTGGCCTTCCAATGTTCGACGCCTTGCTTCATGTCGAGCAAATCCGAACGGCCAATCAGGTCATCGAACTTGGCGATGCCCAGTTGCGCCATGATCTGACGCACTTCCTCGGCGATGAAGAAGAAATAGTTGACCACATGCTCTGGCTTGCCAGAGAACTTTTGGCGCAGCACCGGGTCTTGCGTGGCCACGCCCACCGGGCAGGTGTTGAGGTGGCATTTGCGCATCATGATGCAGCCCTCGACCACCAGCGGTGCGGTGGCAAAGCCGAATTCATCCGCGCCGAGCAAGGCACCGATCGCCACATCGCGGCCGGTTTTCATTTGGCCGTCGGTCTGCACCCGGATGCGTCCACGCAAGCCGTTGAGCACCAAGGTCTGCTGGGTTTCGGCCAAGCCGATTTCCCAGGGGCTGCCCGCGTGTTTGATCGAAGACCAGGGCGAGGCACCGGTGCCACCGTCGTGGCCGGCGATCACCACATGGTCGGCCTTGCACTTGGCCACGCCTGCAGCGATCGTGCCCACGCCCACCTCGGAGACCAGCTTGACACTGATGTCGGCATGGGGCGCGACGTTTTTCAAATCGTGGATCAGTTGCGCCAAGTCTTCAATGGAATAAATGTCGTGGTGGGGTGGGGGTGAAATCAAACCCACCCCAGGCACCGAGTAGCGCAAAAAGCCGATGTACTCGGACACCTTGCTGCCGGGCAGTTGACCGCCCTCTCCGGGCTTGGCACCTTGGGCCATCTTGATCTGGATTTGGTCGGCGCTGGCCAGGTACTCGGCGGTCACCCCAAAGCGGCCGGAAGCGACTTGCTTGATCTTTGAGCGCAGCGAATCGCCGGCTTGCAAAGGCATGTCGACCTCGACCTGCTTGTCGCCAATCACGCTCTTCAAAGTCTCGCCTTGTTTGATGGGGATGCCTTTGACTTCGTTGCGGTAGCGCGCCGGGTCTTCGCCGCCTTCGCCGGTGTTGCTCTTGCCGCCGATGCGGTTCATCGCGACCGCCAAGGTGGCGTGCGCTTCGGTGCTGATCGAGCCCAAGGACATGGCGCCGGTGGCAAAGCGTTTGACGATTTCGCTGGCCGGCTCGACCTGGTCTAAGGCAATGGCTTTGCCCGGATCGATCTTGAACTCGAACAGGCCGCGCAAGGTCATGTGGCGACGGCTTTGGTCGTTGATGATTTGGGCGTACTCTTTGTAAGTGCTGAAGTTGTTGGCGCGTGTGCTGTGCTGTAACTTGGCGATCGCGTCCGGTGTCCACATGTGGTCTTCGCCGCGGGCACGCCAAGCGTATTCACCACCCGCGTCGAGCATGTTTGCCAGCACGGGGTCATCGCTGAAAGCGCTGGTGTGCATGCGGATGGCTTCTTCGGCAATCTCGAAAATACCGATACCCTCGACACGGCTGGGTGTGCCCGTGAAGTATTTGGCAATCGTTTCGCTGTTCAAACCGATGGCTTCAAACAACTGCGCACCGCAGTACGACATGTAGGTAGACACGCCCATCTTGGACATGATTTTCGAGAGGCCTTTGCCAATGGCTTTGACATAGTTGTAGATGGCTTTGTCGGCCGACAACTCGCCCGGCAACTCGGCGTGCATGGTGGCCAAGGACTCCATGGCCAGATAGGGATGCACGGCTTCTGCGCCGTAACCGGCTAACACCGCAAAGTGATGCACCTCGCGGGCGCTGCCGGTTTCGACCACCAAGCCAGCGCTGGTGCGCAGGCCTTCTTTGACCAGATACTGGTGCACCGCCGACAAAGCCAGCAATGCGGGAATGGCGACTTGGGTAGCGGTGATCGCACGGTCGCTGATGATCAGGATGTTGTGGCCACTCTTGATATGGTCCATGGCCTGGGCACACAGCGACGCCAACTTGGCTTCCACACCCTCATGGCCCCAAGCCAAGGGATAGGTGATGTCCAAAGTGGCGCTCTTGAACTTGCCCTGGGTCATGCTCTCGATGTGGCGCAGCTTGGCCATGTCTTGGAAATCGAGCACCGGCTGGCTGACCTCAAGGCGCATCGGTGGGTTGACCTGGTTGATGTCGAGCAAATTGGGTTTGGGGCCGACAAACGACACCAGCGACATGACGATGGCTTCGCGGATCGGGTCGATCGGCGGGTTGGTCACCTGCGCGAACAACTGCTTGAAGTAGTTGTAGAGCGGCTTGTTTTTGTCGGAGAGCACGGCCAAGGGGCTGTCGTTGCCCATCGAGCCCAAGGCTTCTTCGCCATTGGCCGCCATGGGGGCCATCAAGAACTTGAAGTCTTCTTGGGTGTAACCAAACGCTTGCTGGCGGTCGAGCAAGGACAGGCTGCTTTGCTCGGGCCTTCCCGCAGGGTGCTCGGCCACATCGTCCAAGCGCACCCGCAGGTTTTCAATCCACTGTTTGTAGGGCTTGCTGTTGGCCAGACCGGATTTCAATTCTTCGTCGTCGATCATGCGGCCTTGCTCAAGGTCGATCAAGAACATCTTGCCCGGCTGCAAACGCCATTTGCGCACGATCTTGCTCTCTGGCACCGGCAACACGCCAGACTCGGAGCCCATGATCACCAAGTCATCATCGGTGATGCAATAGCGCGAGGGGCGCAAGCCGTTGCGGTCGAGGGTGGCGCCGATTTGGCGGCCGTCGGTGAACACGATCGATGCCGGGCCATCCCAGGGCTCGAGCATCGCCGCATGGTATTCGTAGAACGCACGGCGGCGTGCGTCCATGGTGCTGTGGTTTTCCCAAGGTTCGGGGATCATCATCATCACCGCTTGGCTCAAGGGGTAACCGGCCATGGTCAGCAACTCCAGGCAGTTGTCAAAGGTGGCGGTGTCGGACTGGTCGGCAAAGCTGATCGGGTAGAGCTTGTGCAAGTCCTCGCCCAACACAGCAGAAGTCATGACGCCTTCACGCGCCTTCATCCAGTTGTAATTGCCCTTGACCGTGTTGATCTCGCCGTTGTGGGCGACATAGCGGTAGGGGTGGGCCAATGGCCACTCTGGGAACGTATTGGTGGAGAACCGCTGGTGCACCAAGCCCAATGCGGAGATGCAACGGCTGTCTTGCAGGTCATTGAAATAGGTACCCACCTGATCGGCCAACAGCAAGCCCTTGTAAATCACGGTGCGGCTCGACATGCTGGGCACGTAATACTCTTTGCCGTGCTTGAGGTTCAGGTGAGAGATCGCGGCGCTGGCGGTTTTGCGAATGACATACAGCTTGCGCTCTAAAGCGTCTTGCACAATCACATCGTTGCCACGGCCAATAAACACCTGGCGGATGAGCGGCTCTTTGGCGCGCACCGTGGGTGACATGGGCATGTGTTTGTTGACGGGCACATCGCGCCAGCCCAACAACACCTGCCCCTCGGCCTTGATGGCACGCTCGAGCTCTTGCTCGCAGGCCAAACGAGAGGCATGCTCTTTGGGCAAGAACACCATGCCGACACCGTATTCACCAGGTGGAGGCAACACCACGCCGTGTTGGGTCATGTCTTCGCGGTAAAGCGCATCGGGCAGTTGGATCAAGATACCGGCACCGTCGCCCATCAATTTGTCTGCACCGACCGCACCACGGTGATCGAGGTTTTCCAAAATCTTCAGCGCCTGGCTGACGATCTCATGGGTTTTTTGTCCCTTGATATGCGCCACGAAACCGACGCCACAGGCATCGTGCTCTTGGTTGGACTGGTATAAACCCTCGGTAAATGCCTTTTGCATGACGCGCTTCCTGTGAATTCTGGGACTAGGGCAGTAAGCATAGCCCACCCCAAGCGGTTTTTCAAAGAAATTAATTGGGGTCAGATTCCAATTATTTGTTGAGTTTATTTGTCGGCTATTTAATAAGGGACAGAAGTATCAAACTTTGACAAGCTTTGCCACTGGTCTGCCTGCAGCGGTTTTGCTCACCCGCCTGGGTGTGAGTTGCTGCAAGCCTGCGACAAAGGACTCTTCTCCCAGCGCCCAACCGCTCAAAGTGGCGTCGGTCAGCGCCTGCTGTTGCTTGGGTTGGATGCCTGCTTGGACCAAAGCCGCGTAAGCCGCTTCGCGGGCAAACGGGGTGTTGCCCAAAGCCCAGTACAAAGCGTGGGGTGTGAGCCAAGCGTCTTGACGGGTACCGGTGTAATGCCCATGGCTAGACCAAGCAAAGTCAGCCGCTTGTTCCACCAAGCCCGCACGCACCGGGTTCAAGTCGATGTAGGCCATGCAGGCCAAAAAATAGCGCTCGGTTTGGATCAAGGTGGAGCGGTATCGCCCTTCCCACAAGGTGCCTGTGCGGCCATGGCGTTTGTTGAAAGACAGCACATACGCGCGGCCCACCGCCTGCATCATGAGTGGCAAGGCTTTGTCGGCTTGGGGGGTGACCAAAAGGTGCAGGTGGTTGCCCATGAGCACATAGGCGTGCACCTCCACCGACTGCGCTTGCGAATGGGTTTGCAACAGATCGAGCATGCGCTGCTGGTCGCTGGCATCCTCAAAAATGCTTTGCCGGTTGTTGCCACGCAAGATGATGTGGTGCGGGTATCCGAGAAGAGTGAGGCGAGGCAATCGGGCCATGGGCGCATGTTATCGCTCAAGCGCTCTGAGCGCGTGCCTTAACATTCGTGCAACATGCCCACGCCCGCTTCACTGCCAACCTCACCCCAGCTCTGGGTGATGTGTCTGTGCGCGCAGTGGTGTGGCACTTGCCGCGAATACCAACCCTTGTTTGACCAACTCGCCAAAGACATGCCGCAAGCGCGGTTTGTGTGGGTCGACGTGGAAGAACAAGACGAGCTGCTGCAAGGCCTGGACATTGAAAACTTTCCCACGCTGCTGTTGGTCAATGCACAAAGACAAGCCTGCTTTGCAGGCACCGTGTTGCCCCATTTGGACACCTTGCAACGCATCTGCCAAGTGGCCTTGGCTGGTCACTTGCCGCTCACAACAGACCCAGAGTGGTTGGCGGTGGTGCCAGGCTTGTTGACCCTAGGGCAAGACTGAACGGGCCCATAAAGCCGCCCGCACCAAAGGCCGCAGGCGCCGCACCCAGTTCAGCCAAGGGCCAAATCGCTCACGCAATGTTTCAACGTAATCGCCGAAGGTGCGCTGCTGGTACTGCAACAGAGCTTGGCTGGCCGAGGTGTCTAACCAATCGACGCTGTAGTCGGTTTGCTTGAACCACTGGGCGGGTAACGGGGCTTGTCCCAGCAAAGCCATGACTTTGTCCAGCATTTGCCCGTAGGTGAGTTGGCAACGCGGCCCGCCACCAATCAACCAGACCTTGCCCCAGATGGCGGGTTGGTCCACCGCGTTGGCCAAGGCGACACCCACATCCAAGGTATGGACAAATTCGAGCCGGTTCGAGGGTGGAATCAAAAACATGGCTTTGTCAAAAATCACTTTGACCGGAATGGCCGCACCCAAGCGAAACACCGACCATGTCAAGCCGCTGGAACGAAGCAGTTGCTCAGCGATGACTTTTTGGCTGGCATAGCCCTCCACCGGCTGCAGCGGGCTGTCAACGGTTCGTGGCGGCGGCAGCTGTTGGGTCTGCCCGTACACATGCAGGGTGGAGGTGAAGAGGATGCGCGCAGGCTTGGGCATGGTGGAAACCGCCAAAATCAGTTGGCGCATGCCGCCGACATTGACCTCGTAGGCGAGCGCGGGATCGACCTCGCTGTGCTCCCCGGTATGGGACAGCTCAGGGATCAAGGCGGCCAAATGAATGACCAGGTCTTGGTCTTTGACGGCTTTTTGTAGATCGACAAAACGCCGCACATCGCCCCACACGACCTCACAGGCCGGAGCATGCAGGCGCGCCAAGCGGCGATTGAGGCGCAAGGGCAAATCGAAACAACGCAGACGGTGACCACGCCCTGCCAAAGCCTGCAAGGTGCTGATGCCAATGTTGCCAAAGGCCCCGGTGACCAAAATGTTCATGCGCAGCCCAAACCGTGTGAGCAACGCAGGTTAACTCACCAGTGCATTATTTGGAATACAAAAATATTCATTTATGAGAATTGAAGCGCCCATTTAGGCTGGTCAAGCCAAACACCTCGAGCAAGGCCTGCAGACGTTGGGCGGCGCTTGGCTTTTTCTGCCCGGTGTAGTGCGCCAGGATCAGTTCGTTTTTCAGGCTGTGCTCCCAGCCCACCAGCTCGGTGACCGTGACTTGGTAGCCCTGGGCTTCAAGCAACAGACAACGCAAGACATTGGTGAGTTGGCTGCCGATTTCGCGGGTGTGCAAGGGGTGACGCCACAACTCGGCCAAGGGAGTGCGCGACAAATTCAGCGCCTTGTGGGCGCGCAGGTGGCTGGCCACCTCGGCTTGGCAACACGGCACCAGGGCCATGAACTGGGCATGCTTGGCCAAACCGAACGCGATCGCGTCGTCGGTGGCGGTGTCACAGGCGTGCAGCGCGGTCACCATATCGACCTGGCTGGGCACGGCTTGGTCATGGGTGGCCTCGCTGACACTGGCGTTGACGAAACGCATGCCTTGGGCGAAACCCAATTGATCGGCCAGTTGTTGCGATGCAGTCACCAACTCGGCGCGGGTTTCGATGCCAATCACCTGCCCGACAGCGCGCCCGTGCTGCAGCGCTTGGGGCTTGAAAAACAGGTCGTGGATGATGAAACCCAAATATGACTTGCCCGCGCCATGGTCGGCCAACACCAGCGGTCGGGTGTCGCCCAGCGCTTGCCTGTCAGCCAGCATCGCCAAGAGTGGCTTTTCGATGAACTGGAACAGGTGGTAGACCTGCTTGAGTTTGCGGCGGGAATCCTGGTTGAGCTTGCCCTCACGCGTGAGGATGTGCAGGGCTTTCAACAGCTCAAGGGATTGCCCAAGGCGCACCTCGGGGGGCCAAGTGTCTTTGTCAGGTGCCGTTTGAATTTGGTTTTTCATGGCTTGGGTTGGGGCAACTGCAACGCTGCCCAGCCGGTGTGCCCCAGATCCTGCAAGGTGGCGATGTTGGTGTCGTAAATCGCCGCTGCACTCGGGAACGCCGCCACCGCTTTGTCGATGCTGTCCTCACGCAAAAGGTGCAAGGTGGGATGCGGCGCGCGGTTGGTGAAGTTGCTGATGTCTTGCGGGTCCACACCTGCGAATTGGTAGCGCGGGTGAAAGTCGGCGATTTGCAAAACACCATCGAGGTCGAGTGACTGCAGCACCGATTCGCAGTCCAACAAGAATGCATTGAAATCCAAAAAATCCGGTAGCAATTGCGGGGCAATCAGCAAAGTGGTGTCCAACTCAGCAGGGTCGGCATGGGCCAGGTGTTGCAACTCGGTTTGCAACACTTGCAACACCGCCTCGGGGTCAGCTGCTTGGCAGACGACATAACGCACCTGCCCTTTGGCCACGACTGCTTTGGCAAAGGGGCACAGGTTCAGTCCAATCACCGCTTGGTGAAGCCATTGCTGGGTATCGGCCACGGCGGCTTGGTCGGTCTGCAGGCTTGGGGACATGGCGTGGGTTGTCAGTGGGAAGGGGCGGGCAAGGGAGATGCCAAGCGTGCATGCTCGCGACTGGCAAAACGGTCGGTCATGCCTGCAATGTAATCGGCGACCGCGCGTGGCACATCGGCACGGTGGGCATGGCCTTCGGGCAGTGCTTGCGGCTTGTCCAAGTAGGCCTGGAACAACTCGCGCACCACCTGCTTGGCCCATTCGGTGGTCTGCAACACCTGGGGATGGCGGTACAACTGGTGCAGCAAAAAACTTTTGAGCTCGGTGGATTGGGCTTTCATCACGGCACTGAACTGCACCAAGGCAGGCATGCGCCGAACCTCGTCCGCGCTGGCGGGCGCATGGGCTTGCAAAGCGGCTTGGGTGGTTTGCAACACGTCATACACCTGGTCACTCAACATGCGGCGAATGCTCTCGTACAGCAAACGCCGACCAGACAAGGCCGGGAATGCTGCCTGCACTTGCAGGCGGTAGTTGTCAAACAAAGGCACTTCGCTCAGTTGCGCCATGCTGATCAAGCCTGAGCGCACGCCGTCGTCGATGTCGTGCGCGTTGTAGGCCATTTCATCGGCGATATTGCACAACTGCGCCTCCAAGCTGGGTTGGCTTTTGTGCAAAAACCGAGCGGCCACGCCGCCTGGTTCGAGCGCCTCGAGCATCTGCGCATTGCTTTGAGAGCAGTGCTTCAAAATGCCTTCACGGGTTTCAAAACACAGGTTCAAGCCGTCGAACTGGGGGTAGCGTTCCTCCAAACCATCGACCACGCGCAGGCTTTGCAAGTTATGCTCAAAGCCGCCGTAAGGCGCCATGCATTCGTTCAAGGCATCTTGTCCAGCATGGCCAAACGGCGTGTGGCCCAGGTCGTGCGCCAAGGCGATCGCCTCGACCAAGTCCTCGTGCAAGCCGAGTACCCGGGCCAAGGACCGGCCGAGTTGGGCAACTTCCAAAGAATGGGTCAAACGGGTGCGAAACAAATCGCCTTCATGGTTCAAAAACACCTGCGTTTTGTAGACCAAGCGGCGAAACGCGGTGGAGTGGACGATACGGTCACGGTCGCGCTGGAAAGCGTTGCGGGTAGGGGCAGCGGGTTCGGGGTGGCGGCGGCCTCGGGAATGCAAGGGGTTGCAGGCAAAAACCGCCAAACCAGTTGCTGAAACCGGTACCGGCAAGCCCAACAAGTTGCCGGTCATGCCTGGCAACAGGCTTGCAAAACCTCGCTCACCAAGGCGTCAGGCGCACCGCGCAGCTTGGCGCTGCCGGGCGGGTCGATCAGCACAAAACGGATATCGCCGCCCTCGGCTTTTTTGTCCACCCGCATATGGTGCAAGTAAGCCTCGACACCCAGGTTGGGTCCCACCGTGGGCAGTCCCGCATGGGCGATCAAAGCGGTGAGTCGATCGGCAAAGGCCGCGTCCACCAAACCCAAACGCTGGGATAAACGCGCGGCCATCACCATGCCGCACCCAACCGCCTCGCCATGCAACCAAACGCCGAAACCCAAGCCGGCCTCGATCGCGTGACCAAAGGTGTGGCCGAAATTCAATATCGCCCGCAAGCCAGCTTCGCGCTCGTCTTGGCTGACCACATGCGCTTTGATTTCACAGCTGCGTTGCACCGCTTGGGTCAAGGCCTGCGGATCGCGCGCCAGCAAGTCGCCCATGTGCTGCTCAATCCAGTCAAGGAAAACCATGTCGGCGATCGGCCCGTACTTGATCACCTCGGCCAAGCCGGCGCTCAATTCACGCGCTGGCAAGCTCTGCAGGGTGCTGAGGTCACACACCACCCGCTCGGGTTGGTAGAAGGCGCCCACCATGTTTTTGCCCAGCGGGTGGTTGATTGCGGTTTTACCGCCCACCGATGAATCGACTTGCGCGAGCAAGGTGGTGGGCACCTGTACAAAGGGCACGCCGCGCATGTAACACGCAGCGGCAAAACCGGTGATGTCGCCGATGACGCCGCCCCCCAAAGCAAACAACACCGTCTTGCGGTCGCAGGCATGGCTGAGCAAGGCATCGAAGATCCGTTGCAGGCTTTCCCAGGTTTTGAAGACCTCGCCATCAGGCAAGGTGCACACATGCACCTGGGCGTAATGCGGCTGTAAGGACGCTTGCAAACCCGCCAGGTAAAGAGGGGCGACCGTCTCGTTGGTGACGATCAACGCGGCCGCAGCCCGGGGCAGGCCTTGCCAAGCGGTCGGGGCTTCCAACAAACCGGGTGCGATTTGGATGGCATAGCTGCGCTCACCCAAGTCGATGCTGACCTGGCCTGCGCTGGGACCGGGGCGGGGACTGCTCATGTGGTCGGTGTTTCTATGGGCAGCAAGCCCGCGAGTTCGAGTTGGCTCATGATCATGTTGACCATGGTTGGGATACGGGGGCGGTTGGTTTCGATCACGAAATGGGCAGCGGCTTGGTAACTGGGGTCGCGCTGCTCGAACAGCTCGAGCAGTTTGGCTTTTGGGTCTCCCACCTGCAGCAAGGGGCGTTGTGTGTCGTGTCGCAGTCGGCGGTAAAGCTCATCGGGGGTGACCCGCAGGTAGATCACATGGGTGCGCTCGCGCAACAGGCTGCGGTTGGTTTCGCGCAAGACCGCTCCGCCGCCGGTTGCCAGCACACCGCAAGCGGTGCGGGTCATGTCGTCGAGCACCTGGGACTCCATGTCGCGAAAAGCGGGTTCGCCCTCACGCTCAAAAAATTCGCGGATTCTGCCAGCGATGCGCAACTCAATCACCTGGTCGGCATCGACAAAGCCCACGCCCAATTTGCGCGCGAGTTGCCGTCCAACCGTTGATTTGCCGCTGCCCGGCATGCCCACCAATGCCAACACGATAGATGCTTTCTCAAGGTGCAGGGGCACCTTGCTCAAGCATTTTAGGGCTTAGGAATATCAGCAGCTCTTGCTTTTGCTGCCGATGGCTGCGGTTGCCAAACAACCAAGACCAACCCGGCAGGTCACGCAAGCCTGGCACGCCGGCGCGGTTGTCGTTGTGGCTGGTCTCATAAATGCCGCCAATCATCACCGTGCCGCCGTCTTCAACCCGCACCTGGGTACTGACATGCTTGGTGTCAATCGCAAAGCCTGCGGGCGTGCTTTGACCGACACTGTCTTTGTGCACTTCCAGTCGCATGGTGATGCTGCCCTCGGGCGTGATCTGTGGCGTGACCTCCAAGCGCAAATTGGCTTTGCGAAATGCGATCGATGTGACCCCATTGGCACCGGCCAAGGTGTAGGGCAATTCCGTGCCTTGCTCGATCACCGCTTTGGCTTGGTCGGCGGTGACCAAGCGCGGACTGGCCACCACCCGCCCCAAACCCTGCGCCTCCAGGGCAGACAACTCCACACCCAAGCGTTGGCTGTGACTGGCATTGAACAAACTCAGCGCCACCTGCGGCGCTTGAGCAGCCTGCAAAGGGCTGGCCGGCAGGTTGATGTTGGGCGTGCCGCTGTTGACCGCCAAGCGCACACCCAAGGAAGAGGCAAAGTTGTCGGATGCCTCAACGATGCGCGCCTCGATCAACACCTGTCTCTGCGCCACGTCAACCCGCTCGATCAGTTGCGCGACTTGTTGCAAGCGCTCGGCAATGTCGGTGACAAACAACTGGTTGGTGCGTGCATCTGTCATGGCGCTGCCGCGCGCACTCAGCAAGCGGGGCGCGGCTGCGCCTGTTGGCGATGAACCGCCAGCCATCAACGCCCCCAACACGTCAACCGCCCGGGCGTGGTTGAGTGCAAAGGCCTGGGTCTGCAGGGGTTCCAACACCTGCATGGCGCTGCGGCTCTCCAACAACTGCTTTTCTCTGGCAGCCAACTCTGCCAACGGTGCCACCCACAGCACCGTCCCCTGGCGCTGTTGCCCCAAACCCTTGGTTTGCAAAATGGTGTGCAAAGCCTGGTCCCAAGGCACATCTTGCAGCCGCAAGCTCAGGTTGCCGTTCACGCTGTCGGAGACCACCAGGTTCAAGCCACTGAAATCAGCAATCAGTTGCAGCGCAGTGCGCAGTTCGATCTGTTGAAACTGCATGCTGATCGGTGCGCCGCTGAACATGCTTGCCGGGGTTTGGGCCACGGCCATGCTGACCATGCAGCCCAGCAGCTTGCCCATCAGCCAGACCAATGTCTGCCGCTTCATGGTTTGCCCTGCCCGGGAAACCGAACCCGCCTTGACTGCCATTGCCCCGGTGCTTGGGGGTGCCATTCCTGCAGCACCAGGTGGTCTGGCGCAATCTCCACCACCCGACCCCAGTTTTGACCCCACGCCTGACCCACCACCAGCGCCTGAACCTGTCCCTGGATGCGCACCAATGCGCGCTGCTTGCCTTGCTGCGACAGCATGCCCACCCAGGCATGTTCTTCCAACGCACGGGCCTGCCCAGGCGCTTGCCCAGCCAGCCATGCGGCGGCCTGAGGCGGCAAGGCCAGGCGCAAACCATGGACCGCGAACGGGTTATGCCAAACCTGATGGCCAGATGGGAGAGGCAGATGCGAAGGCGGCGCTGCAACAACAGGGTTTGGCTGGGTGACCGCTCGCAGACCTTCCCCGCTTGCCAAAGCAGCCGCTGGGGCCCAGGTGATGTCGAGTTGCAGCCATGGTCGCGCTGGCTTGGCTGGATCGGGCGCCGGGTCTGGCAGGCGTGCCAACTCGAAAGCCTGCACCCGGTGGCGCGGCAGCCGCTCGGGCAGTTGATGCCACGCCGCCAACAGCTCAGGCAAGTTGCCACGCCATTGCGATTGATGGTCGTTGACCCGCTGGGCCTGCAGGCCATGCTGTTGGGCCAGTTGCACGGCCGCGCTGACATCGCTGACCGCGGATGCAGGCCAGGTTTGCCAGGCCGGCCAAGCCAAGCCAGAGGGGTGCGGTAAAGCCTCCAATGCCTTTGCTTGCGCCCGCTGCTGTTGCAACTGCGCGCGCAGTGTTGCCAGGTGCGCGTTCATGGCTTGCTCGGATTGCGGGTGCTGCCACCAGGCATGCCACAAGTCGGCCGACAGGTAGAAACTGCCCAAGCCGGTCAGCCAGATGCAGGCCGCGCTCAACAACAACACTTGCGCCAAGCAAGGCCAGGCATGCAACACATGCCAGTGGCTGCGCCACTGCGGCCAAGGCGACCGACCCGGCCAGCCGCTCATGATGACCTCCCAAGGCTGCGCCACTGCAAGGCAAACCGCTGCTGGCGACATGCCAAGCCGTCTTGGTCTCGCCAGGTCAAGGTCTGCATCTCCAAGCGCTGGGCTTGCAAGGCATCTTGCCAAGCTTGCACATGCTCAGAACCGATGGCCCAGCCAGACAACTGCACCTGCTGATCGCGCCAGCCCAAGCGCTCGAGCTGGATACCGTGGGGCGACAAGGACAACACCTGCTGCAACACCTGCCAGGCTTGCGCCTGTTGGGATTGCCACTGGGCCCAGTGACGCTGCACCTGCACGACCTGCTGTTGACGTGCCTGCCAGACAGACTGCTCGGCCAAGGCCGCTTCCAACTCGGCTCGGGCTTGCAGCCCCGCCTGCACTTGCAAGCGCACAGGTTGATGCCACGCGCTCAGGAGTTGGTGCAAGACGAGCACTGTGCCGGTCGACAGCAGACACACCAACCACACACCCCAACGCCAGCGACGCATGGTCTTGGCTCGCATTTGCTCGCGCCATGGCAACAAGTTGAATTGGCTCATGGGGTGACCACCCCCAGGGCCAGGCCACCCAATACCGCTTGCTGCTCAGGGGTCAAGGGTATGCTGCTGAGCGGCTTGGCCAGACCTTGGCTGGCCGCGGCTTGGCTGTGCCAGTCCTGCCAACGCTTGGCCGCTTGCCAAGGTGGCTCAATGCGAACCAAGGCCAAACCCGCTGCGCGGCAACTGTGCTCTGCCGAGGTCACCCAAGCCCGAGGCGCGGCCAATACCTCCCAGGTCTGCAAAGCCTGCGCCTGCAATGCAGCCAACAACCAGGCAGGCCCAGCAACGGCTGAGGCAGGCGGGCTGCCAAGCTCCATGCTGAGGTGGTAATCCCACACCGCTTGGGCCAGTGGCCAAGGCAGCAGGGTTTGCAGCTGGCTTTGAATCTGCGCATGGGTTTGCTTGGCAGTCATGCCCGGCTCGAGTTGCAGGCTGAAGCGGTGCAGCAGTGAATCAGGCACAACCATGGCAGTGGCTTGCGCTTGAAAACCACTGCGCTGACGCGCCAGGCGCAATGCAGCCGGGTCGGGGCAAGCCTGCGGCACACCGGCGCCGGTGGTCAAGTGCGGTTGCCAATGCCACTGCGGCATGGGGCTGGCACCCGGCCCCTGGGTTTGCGCCAAGGCCAAGCCTTCAGCGGTGTGCAACAAGCCCAAACCTCGTCGCGGTGATTTGGTGCGGTGAAACCAATGCATGCGTTGACCCTTTCTTGATTTGCCATGGGCAAGGTTGTAATTGGGCTGACCGCACAAGGGCGTAAGCTGCACTGACAAATTTTTTACAATCCAGATCACCTTGCCAACCAGGCCATTGCGCCCATCTCCCCTTCATGCCACCCAGCCCCAAACCTGCCGAGCCGCCAAAAGCAGCCCCGCACCCAACACCTGCCAACAATTTGTGGCGCGTCTTGGCCAGCTTCTTGATGTGGTCCTTTGGTCTGGTTGCGGCTGGCATGGCCACGCTGTTGCTGCTGATCGGGGTCGCCCTGGCGATGGCCTATCCGCAATTGCCTGACATTTCTGAATTGGCGGATTACCGCCCAAAACTACCGATGCGGGTGTTGTCCTTGGAAGGGCAGGTCATTGGCGAGTTTGGCGAAGAACGGCGCAAGCTCATTCCCTTCAAAGACATCCCAGAGGTGGTGAAGAACGCCGTGCTGTCAATCGAAGACGCCCGCTTCTACCAACACGCTGGCGTCGACTTCATCGGTTTGGCGCGCGCCAGCCTGGCCAATGTGGGCCGCGCCAAGAGCCAGGGGGCCTCCACCATCACCATGCAAGTGGCCCGCAATGTGTATTTGACTTCTGAGAAAACCTTCACCCGCAAAATCTACGAGCTGCTGCTGACCTTCAAGCTCGAGCATTTGCTCACCAAGGACCAGATTTTTGAAATTTACTTGAACCAAATTTTCCTCGGGCACCGGGCCTATGGATTCACCGCCGCCGCCGAAACCTATTTTGGCAAACCGATTCAGTCACTCAGCATCGCTGAAGCCGCGATGCTGGCTGGCTTGCCCAAAGCACCCTCGGCTTTCAACCCGATCAACAACCCAAAACGGGCCCGCTCCCGCCAGCTCTACATCATCGAGCGCATGCAAGACAACGGCTTCATCACGGCCGAGCAAGCCCTCGCTGCCAAAGCCGAGGAGCTCAAGATCCGCAGCATCAACACCACCCCATCGACCCATGCCGAGTTTGTCGCCGAGATGGCCCGCCAACTCATGTTTGCCCAATACGGTCCAGACATCTACACCCGTGGTCTGAATGTCCACACAACCATCAAAGCCGCTGACCAAGAGGTCGCCTACCAGGCACTGCGCCGAGGCATCTTGGATTACGAATTGCGTCAGGTCTACCGTGGCCCGGAAAAGTTCATCACCCTGCCCTCGGATGCGCGTGAGTTGGAAGACGCGATTGACGAGGCTTTGATTGAAGCCGGCGACAAAGGTGACTTGTTGGCTGCCGTGGTACTGGATGCCAACGTCAAAAAAGTGCGCGTCATGCGCCAAAACAGCGAGGCGCTCGAGATCACGGGTGAGGGCTTGAGACCGGTGCAGTCTGGTTTGGTTGAGAAAGCGCCCCCCCAGACCAAACTGCGCCCCGGCGCGGTGGTGCGGGTGATAAAAACCCCCAAAGGCGATTGGAGCCTGACGCAACTGCCCGAGGTCGAAGGCGCGTTCGTATCGATGGACCCAAGCGATGGGGCGATCCGCTCGCTGGTGGGCGGTTTTGATTTCGACAAAAACAAGTTCAACCACGTGACCCAAGCCTGGCGCCAGCCAGGGTCGAGCTTCAAACCATTCATTTATTCTGCCGCCTTGGAAAAAGGGCTCACACCCGCCACCCTGGTCAATGATGCGCCGCTGTTTTTTGATGCCAGCGCCACCGGCAGCCAAGCTTGGGAGCCAAAGAATTACGATGGCAAATTCGAGGGCATCATGGGCTTGCGCACCGCCTTGGCCAAGTCCAAAAACATGGTGTCGATCCGTGTCTTGCAAGCCGTTGGCCCACAAAATGCGCAAGACTGGATCAGCCGCTTTGGTTTTGATCCGGGCAAACATCCGCCCTACCTGACCATGGCTTTGGGCGCGGGTACGGTCACACCGATGCAAGTCGCGCTCGGCTATTCGGTGTTCGCCAATGGCGGCTACCTGGTCAAGCCCTACCTGATCACCAAAGTGACCGATCCCATGGGCAAGGTGTTGTCCAACTACACCCCGATCGAATTAGACGAACGCTCCCGCGCCATCGAACCGCGCAACGCTTTCCTGATGAGCCATTTGTTGCAAGAGGTCACCCGCTCGGGGACGGCGGCCCGCGCCCAGCAAGTGCTCAAGCGCAGCGATATTTATGGCAAGACCGGTACCACCAATGACTCGATGGATGCCTGGTTCGCGGGCTACCACCCTGGGCTGACCGCGGTCACCTGGATTGGCTACGACACCCCGCGCAAACTCGGCGACAGAGAAACCGGCGGCGGCCTGAGCCTGCCCGTGTGGATTGCCTATATGCAGCACGCCCTGAAAAACATGCCGCTCACACCCATCCCGGTGCCAGGGGGGGTGGTCTACGAAGGCAATGACTGGTTCTACCAAGAGTTCACTCAAACCACTGGCGTGACCAGTTTGGGGCTTGAGGACAAGCCGCTGGAAGGTGAAGCAGATGGCGAGAAGAAAAAAATCCTCGACATGTTCAAGGAATAAACGCCCGGCTTGAACAGCCAAGCACGGCCAGACAAACGCCAGCAGGTTCAGCCGGTGGTGAAGGTCAGGGGCAAGCCGGCTTGGCGGCTGGCGTCTTGGTTGAGCTGGGACCAAAACTCACCTTGGCCTTTGGTGTCTTGCCAATGCTGGCCATCAAACCGGTAGTGGTAACCGCCACTTTGGGCCGCCAGCCAGACCTCTTGCAAAGGCTTTTGCAAATTCACAATGATTTGGCTGCGGTTGGCAAAGGTCAGGGTGACCATGCCGCCCGACCTTTGGTTGTCGATGTCGTTGTCAGCATTCTGGTTCAAGCGGTCGCAGGCGGTCTCGAGTTGCACAAGCAAGGCCTCAGCGTGGTTCAAATAGTCAAGGTCGGTCATGGGGAGGGGTCGTTACAATTTCACAATGAAAAAACCGATTCTAAGCAGGCTGCTTGTTTTTGCATGGGGCATGTCCTTGTTGCTCTCAGCCTGTGGTCAAAGAGGGGAGCTTTTCATCCCCACTGACCCCGAGGCCAAAGACCGTGCCCAGTTCCCCAAAGTCTTGCTGCCCCCCGCACCATGAGCAAGCCCCTGCCCGGCTCCCCTTTTCTGGCCTACCGTGATGCCCAATTGCACCTGGAACAGGTACGCTTGCAAGACTTGGCAAGGCAACACGGCACACCCTTGTTTGTGTATTCCAAAGCCGCCATGCTGGCCGCGTTGGCCGCTTACCAGCGCGCGTTCGAGGGTCGCCAAGCGCGGATCCACTATGCGATGAAAGCCAATTCAGCGCTGGGCGTGTTGCAGGTGTTTGCCCAAGCCGGTTGCGGCTTTGACATCGTCTCCCTGGGTGAACTGCAACGGGTGTTGGCCGCCGGCGGGCAAGCGTCCAAGGTGATTTTTTCGGGTGTGGGCAAAAGCCGCACCGAAATGCAACAGGCCTTGCAAGCAGGCATCGCTTGTTTCAATGTCGAGAGCGAACCCGAGTTGGATGTGCTCAGCAGCGTGGCGCTGTCGTGCGGCTTGATCGCCCCGGTGAGCATCCGGGTCAATCCCAATGTCGACCCGAAAACCCACCCCTATATCTCCACTGGCCTCAAGGGCAACAAATTTGGCATCGCCCATGACCAAACCTTGCAGGCTTACCAACATGCCAACTCGCTGCCTGGCTTGAAGGTCGTGGGTATCGATTGCCACATCGGCTCTCAAATCACCACCAGCGAGCCCTACATGGACGCCTTGGACCGGGTACTCGATTTGGTCGAACAGATCGAAGCAGCAGGCATCCCGATCCATCACATCGACTTTGGGGGCGGCTTAGGCATTGACTACAACGGCGACACGCCGCCTGCGGCAGATGCACTGTGGGCGCAGTTGCTGGCCCGCTTGGATGCCAGGGGTTTTGGCCAGCGGCCAATCATGATCGAGCCGGGTCGCTCGCTGGTGGGCAACGCAGGCGTCTGCCTGACCGAGGTGCAGTTCATCAAACCAGGCGAGCAAAAAAACTTTTGTATCGTGGACGCCGCCATGAACGACCTGCCGCGCCCGGCGATGTATGAGGCCTACCACCACATCGTCCCATTGCAAACCCGTGCTGGGCAACAGATGGTCTATGACGTGGTCGGCCCAGTTTGCGAAAGCGGGGACTGGCTGGGCCGTGACCGTGGTTTGGACGTGCAAGCAGGCGACATGCTGGCGGTGCTCTCAGCCGGCGCTTACTGCATGAGCATGTCCAGCAACTACAACACCCGTGGCCGCGCAGCCGAGGTGTTGGTCGATGGCGCAACCAGCCATGTCATTCGCCAGCGTGAAACCGTGCAAGACCAGATGCGCGGCGAACACTTGGTCAAGTGATCAAGGCCTGCGCCACCACCACCAGCGCCAAGCCATCAAACCGCTGAGCAAGGCGGCATACACCCAGACCTCGGTGAAATTGTTTTTCCCCGAGCGCATCCAAAAGAAATGCAGCACCGCCAACAGCGCAGAGACATACACCAAGCGGTGCAACATCTGCCAAAGCCGCCCACCCAAGGCTTTGACCGCGCGGTTGTTCGAGGTGAGTGCCAACGGCAGCATCAGCAGCCAAGCCGACATGCCCAACCAAATGAAGGGCCGCTTGAGGATGTCGCGCCAAATGTCTGTGAGGTCAAAACCTTGGTCGAACCAGGCGTAGCACAGCAGGTGAAGACAGGCATACACGAACGTGGCCACCCCCAGGGTGCGGCGCAAGCGCAGCAAACCAGGTGCTTGCAAGATCACGCGCAACGGCGTGATGGCCAACACCAGGCACAGACCACGCAAGGTCCAGTCGCCGGTTTGTCGGCTCAAGGCTTCAGCCGGATTGGGGCCCAACAGGTTGTTGAAGGTCGCGTAAACCAACCACGCCATGGGCAGCGTCAGCAACAGCGCCAACAGCGGTTTGGCCCGGGCTGACAACAAGGCCTTGCGCCAATTCATGCTCAGAAGTTTTTGGCCAGATCCATGCCAGCGTACAACTGACCCACTTGCGCTTCGTAGCCATTGAACATCAGGGTTTTGCGTTTCTTGGTGAGCAAGCCGTCCTCGCCAATGCGGCGCTCGGTGGCCTGGCTCCAGCGTGGGTGGTCCACGTTCGGGTTGACGTTGGAATAAAAACCGTATTCATGCGCTGCCGCTTTGTTCCAGGCAGTGGCAGGTTGCTTCTCGGTAAAGCGGATTTTCACCAGGCTTTTGGCACTCTTGAAACCGTATTTCCAAGGCACCACCAAACGCACCGGGGCGCCGTTTTGCTTGGGCAACACCTCCCCGTACATGCCAAAGCACAGCAGGGTGAGCGGATGCATGGCCTCGTCCATGCGCAGGCCCTCGGTGTAGGGCCAGGTCAGGACGCGAGAGCCGACATAAGGCATGGTTTTCGAATCGGCCAGGGTGACGAACTCCACATACTTGGCGCTGCCCAGAGGTTCCACCCGCTTGATCAAAGCCGACAGCGAGTACCCCACCCAAGGCATCACCATGGACCAGCCTTCGACACAACGCATGCGGTAAATCCGTTCCTCCATCGGGCTGAGTTTGAGCAGGTCTTCCAAAGCCATGCGCCCAGGTTTTTTGACCAGCCCTTCGATGTCCACGCTCCAAGGCGAGGTTTTCAAGGTGTGGGCATTTTCAGCCGGGTCGCTTTTGTCGGTGCCGAATTCATAAAAGTTGTTGTAAGTGGTCGCGTCTTTGTAGGGGGTCAAGGTGTCGATCGCGCGGGCGGCAGCCACAGCCGAGGGCAGCGGGTTCAAGGGTGGCAACACGCCTGCACGGGGCGTGGTTTGCGCCCACAAGGGATCGGCGGCCAAGCCCGACACACTGGCCAAGCCCAGCATGCCCGCTTGCTGCAGCCAGCGTCTGCGATGTGCAAACACCTCTGGCGGGGTGATCTCGCTGGCGAGAGGGTGCTTGAAACCGTTATTGAAAGTCTTGGCCACAGATCAATTCAAACCAGCCATGTAATCGGCCAAGGCTTTGATCTCACGGTCATTGAGCTTGGCAGCGACCTGGTTCATTTGAAGGCTGTTCTTGCGAATGCCCTCACGGAACTGGGTCAGCTGGGACACGGTGTAATCGTCGTGTTGGCCACTCAGGCGTGGGTATTGAGAAGGAATGCCTGCACCGTTGGGGCTGTGGCAACCTGCACACGCAGGTACTTGGCGATCTGCGATACCGCCACGGTAGATTTTTTCGCCCAAGGCAACAAGCTCTTTGTCTTTGGCGAAACCCGGCTTGGCTTTGGTGCTGCTCAGGTAGGCAGCGACATTGCGCATGTCCTCGTCACTCATGCCCGCGGCAAAACCAGCCATGATCGCGTTGGCACGTTTGCCGGATTTGTATTCTGACAATTGCTTGACCAGGTATTCGGGGTGTTGCTGAGACAGCTTGGGATAGGCTGGAGTGGCTGAATTGCCTTCTGCGCCATGGCAGGAGGCGCAAACACCGTTGAAAACAGCTGCTCCCTTGGTGACATCGGCTTTGGCGGCGGCAGGCGCGCGACCTTCGGCATGGGCAGAAAAGAATGCGGCCGAGAGGGCAAAGGACAAGAACAAACGGGCTGGCAAAGTCATGGCGTCGGGTGGTTGTAAAGATTCGGCGTAATTCTACAATGCACCCCTTAGCCCAACCTGGGTGCGAACCTGAAATCACCCTTATGGTCACTCCCTCTCCCGTTGCTGATGCGGCGAACGCAGAGCGCGTCAAGCAAGCCTTGGGCTGGCTGCACACCGCCCGATTTCTCACCACGGCGGCGCAACTCCACCATTTACCGGCCTACCAACAGCCCGAAATCGCCTTTGTGGGCCGCTCCAACGCAGGCAAATCCACCTGCATCAATGTGCTCACGCAGCAACGCCAGCTGGCCTTCGCCTCGAAAACCCCCGGCCGCACCCAGCATATCAACCTGTTTGCGCTGGGCCGGCAAAACCAAACCGACGCGGTGCTGGCCGATTTGCCCGGCTACGGCTACGCAGCGGTGCCCAAGGCAGACAAGCTGCGCTGGCAGCGGGTGATGGCCAATTACCTGATGACCCGCGACAACCTCAAAGGCGTGGTGCTGCTGTGCGACCCGCGCTTGGGCGTGACCGAGCTCGATGAAATCTTGCTGGAAGTCATCCGCCCCAAGGTGGAACAAGGCCTGAAGTTCATGATGCTCTTGACCAAGTCGGACAAGCTCAACCGCACCGAGGCTGACAAAGCCTTGTCGATCGCCAAGTTACAGTCGGGCGGCGGTCAGGCGCATTTGTTTTCTGCCTTGAAGAAAAAAGGCGTGGACGAGGTGAGCCTCAAGCTCTGGGCATGGACCCATCCCGACACCCCAAGCGCATGATCACCGAACAACCCGTTCACCTTCCCCACGGCATCGACTTGCAATGCCGAGTCGCTGGCACGCCCGGGCGTCCGCTGATGTTGTGCCTGCACGGCTTTCCCGAAGCCGCGTTTGTGTGGGATGCGCTGCTGACCCATTTTTCCCAAGCCGAGCATGGCGGGTTTTTTTGCGTGGCACCGAACATGCGTGGCTATGGCGATTCCAGCGCCCCCCTTGATGTCAGCGCCTACCGCGCCAAGCATTTGGTGCAAGACATCGCCGCTTTGGCGCAGTCCTTTTCCGCCGAGCCTTTTGTGTTGGTGGCGCACGACTGGGGCGGCGCCGTGGCATGGAACCTAGCCAACCAACTTCCCTCGCTTCTCAAGGGCTTGGTTATTGTCAATTCACCGCACCCCGGCACGTTTTTGCGCGAATTGCAGACCAGCCCAGAGCAACAATCGTCCAGCGCCTACATGAATTTCCTGATCCGCCCGGACGCCGAAAGCCTGCTCGCCGAGGATGACTACCGGCGTTTGTGGGCGTTTTTCACCAACATGGGCGCGGCCGACGGCCCGCATGCTTGGCTGACCGAAGATGAAAAAAACAAATACCGCCAGGTCTGGGGCAAAGGCTTGACCGGTGCGCTCAATTACTACCGCGCCTCACCACTGCGGCCTGCGCGTGCAGGCGATGCAGCGGCCAATGCCATCCAGCTGCCCCTGAAAATGCTGCACATCCATGTGCCCACTTTGGTGATTTGGGGCATGCAAGACATTGCTTTACCGCCAGGGCTGATCGATGGTCTGGACGCTTATGTGCCTGATTTGACTTTGCACCGCATCGAAGAAGGCACGCATTGGTTGGTGCACGAGCAACCCGTGCAGGTCGCCCAACTCATCGAGCACTGGTTGGCTCGTACACCGACGCCTCGCCCGCCGGCCGGCTCTTGAAACGTTTGTGTACCCAGTAGTACTGCGCGGGTGATACCCGCACCGCCTGCTCGATCTCGTCGTTCATGCGCTGGGTGTCCGCCGACACATCGCTGCCGGGGAAGCTGACCCACAGCGGACCCATCTCTAGGGTGTAGCCGCTGGGCGTCAAGCGGGTAAACACGCTGCAAACCCGGGCGTTACCAAGTTTGGCAAAGCGCGGAAGCGAGGTGAGCGTGGCTGCCTTCACGCCAAAAAAACCTGCCCATACCGCACCCCCAATGCCGAAATCCATGTCGGGTGAAAAGTGCAGTCGCTGGCCTTGCCGCAGTGCTTTGAGCAAAGGTTGCGGGCCTGCTTGGCGTGCCACTGACAACAAGCGACCAGATCGGTTACGCCCCTTCATCATCCAATCCTGCGCATACCGATCACTCAAGGGCACGTAAACACAGGCCATGTGCACCTGTTCAAGCATGGTCAAGGCAATGCCACCGGCATCCAAACCGACCATGTGCGGCGCCAGCATGATCAACGCTGAAGGGTCTTTCAGCAGGTGCAACTCTCCCGTGCATTGCAAACGTTGTTTCAACACAGACACTGGCGCATGCCACAGCCAAGCGCGGTCGATCAGCGACTGGGCCACCAACACGAAATGCTTTCGCGCCAGCACCTGTCGTTGGGCTGGATTGAGTTCGGGCCAACACAAAGCCAGGTTGGTCGCGACCACGCGGCCGCGTCGCTCAGACACCTGAAACAACACCTGTCCGAGCAACCAGCCCAAGGCCCGCAACCAAGACAGCGGCAGCCAGGACAAAGCCTGCATCAAGATCGCCAGGGGATTCATGCCTGGCTCGCCTGGCGAGGCTGCTTGAAACGGCCATAACCCCACAGGTACTGCCCAGGGCATTGACGGATCAAGCGTTCCATGGCTTGGTTGAGTTGAAGCACAGCTTTGTCCAGGTCGAGGTCAAGGTCATGGCCCAAAGGCTCGACATGGATGCAATAGCCTTTGGCCTGGGGCAAGCGCTCACCCCAGGCCAACACCACCTCGGCTTGGGTTTGCAGCGCCAGTCGCGCACCCAAGGTCATGGTGTAGGCCTCGCGGCCCCAGGCCCGTGACCAAATACCCATGCCCTCGGGCGGCACCTGGTCGGGCAATATCCCGATGGCTTGTCCACGCCGTAAAGCTTTGAGTAACTGGCGCACACCGTCCATGTCGGTGGGCACCGCCTGCATGTATACCTTGGCACGCGCATGGCTTAACAGTTCGCGCAGCCAGGCCTGGCGAGCCGGGCGGTAGAGCACCGTGATCGGTCCAAAGCTTGGGCCAAAGTGCGCAGCGCAGGTGGGCGCGGTGATTTCATAGCAACCCAGGTGCGGCGTCAAAAACAACACCCCTTGGCCTTTGGCGTATGCGGCTTGGATATGCTGCAAGCCTTGCCAAACAACGGGCATGGGTGCGTCAAACCAGACCCGAAATGACTCCAGGGTTTGACAGCCTGCTGCGCCTATGGCGGCGCGCACCTGTGAAAAACGGTACCCCGCTTGGGATGACTGTGCTTTGAAGTGGCGCCGGTAAGTGGGAGACAAAAGCCAAACCAACCAGCCCAGCATGAAGCCCAGGCGCTGCAGCCAGGGCAACGGCAGACAAGCCAAAAAACGAAACAGTCGGGTCATGACATTGGCAAATGCGGTTGGCGATGGAGGCTGGCTGGCTGTTGTGATGTCTTTGATTAGAATCGGGATTGTCGCTGAGTTAATGAAGCAACTTGCAGGGCGACACACTCGAGAGAGTCGACTGGTTTTCCAGTCATCTGCTAAAGCGTTCGCCAAACTCCTTGTTGGGCAACGCGTTCAACCATTCACAGGAGCATTCACATGGCGAACGACTATCTCTTTACTTCCGAATCCGTCTCTGAAGGTCATCCCGACAAAGTCGCTGACCAAATTTCAGACGCAATTTTGGATGCGATCTTCAAACAAGACCCGCTCAGCCGCGTCGCTGCCGAGACCCTGACCAATACCGGTTTGGTGGTGCTGGCTGGTGAAATCACCACCAACGCGCATGTGGACTACATCCAAGTCGCCCGTGACACGATCAAACGGATTGGCTACGACAACACCGAGTACGGTATTGATTACAAAGGTTGTGCGGTCATGGTTTGTTATGACAAGCAGTCCAACGACATCGCCCAGGGTGTGGACCATGCATCCGATGACCACCTGAACACCGGTGCTGGCGACCAGGGTTTGATGTTTGGCTATGCCTGCAATGAAACCACCGACTTGATGCCCGCGCCTATTTACTATGCGCACCGCCTGGTCGAGCGCCAAGCGCAACTGCGCCGCGACGGCCGTCTGCCCTTCTTGCGCCCGGATGCCAAAAGCCAGGTGACCATGCGCTATGTCGATGGCAAGCCCCACAGCATCGACACCGTGGTGCTGTCAACACAGCACAGCCCAGACCAATCGGAGTCGCAAACCAAAATGAAGGCCTCCTTCATCGAGGCCATCATTGAAGAAATCGTCAAACCGGTGCTGCCCAAAGAATGGCTCAAGGACACCCGCTTTTTGATCAACCCCACTGGCCGATTTGTCATTGGCGGCCCACAAGGTGATTGCGGTTTGACCGGTCGCAAGATCATCGTCGACACCTACGGCGGCGCTTGCCCCCATGGCGGTGGCGCGTTCTCCGGCAAAGACCCTTCCAAAGTCGACCGCTCTGCCGCGTATGCCGCGCGTTATGTCGCCAAAAACCTGGTGGCTGCAGGCCTGGCCACGCAATGCCTGGTGCAAGTGGCCTATGCAATCGGTGTGGCCAAACCGATGAACATCACGGTCAACACCCATGGCACAGGCGTCATTCCTGACGAGAAAATCGCCGCCTTGGTCAACGCGCATTTCGACCTGCGCCCCAAAGGCATCATTCAGATGCTCGACCTGCTGCGCCCGATTTACGAAAAAACCGCTGCCTATGGTCACTTTGGTCGAGACGAGCCCGAGTTCACTTGGGAGCGCACCGACCGCGCAGCCGCCTTGAAAGCCGCAGCAGGCAAGTAAGCCCTGGCCCCGCAGCAGCGGGGCAATTCAGGCGCTAAAGGCCGTAGGCCCGACAAAGCGCTGCCCGCTGACCTGGCGCGAAATTGATACGCGCTGGGTCGCGCTCCACGGCTTGCAGCAAGCGTGGGTTCATCACCGCAAACCACAGGGGTGGCAGGTAGGCGAGCAAAAACATACCCGCATAGCCACTGGGCAACTGCGGCGCACCATCAAAATGCCGCAATGCTTGGTAGCGCCTGGCGGCATGCGCATGGTGATCCGCGTGGCGCTGCAAGTGAAACAAAATCCAATTGGAAAACACGTGGTTGCTGTTCCAGGAATGGCGGGGCTGACAGCGTTCGTAATGGCCATCGGCTTGCTTCAAACGCAGCAAGCCGTAGTGCTCAACATAGTTGGCCGAGGTGAGTTGGAAATTGGTCCACAGCGCGGTCAACAACACAAATGGCAAGACACCCAGACCCAGCCACCAAAGCAAAGCGGCCCAGAGCGCAGCAGTGATCAACAGGCCTTGCAGGATTTGGTTGTGCAGGCTGAGAACGCCCAAACCTTCTGAGGTCAGACGCTGCGCCTCGAGACGCCAAGCGCGTTTCGCGCTGCCAGGCATTTCACGCAACAAAAACCGCCAAATTGACTCTCCCATGCGCGAAGAGGCGCAGTCTTCGGGGGTGGCCACTTGGGCATGGTGACCACGGTTGTGCTCAATCGTGAAATGGCCATAAGCCGATGGTGCCAAGGCCAGCATGGCCAACCAGCGCTCGAGGCGGTTGTGCTTGTGGCCCATCTCGTGTCCCAGGTTGATGGCAAAACCGCCCACCGCACCCGCATTGAGCACCATGGCCAGTTGCGCCCACCAGGGCAGCTCATGGTTTGCCACAAACCAGGCTGCAAACACAAAAGCCAACCACAGCACAGGTACCAGCGCGTAAGTCAGATATCGGTAGAAGCGGTCGGCTTCGAGCTGCGGCACAGCCCATTCAGGTGGGTTGTTGCGGGCCTCTCCAACCACGGCATCGGCGAGCGGCACGGCCAGGTATAGAAAAAACAAGGGCCACCAGAGCATTCGGGGGTCGCCATGCCACAGCATCAGCAGGGGACCCAATCCAATCAGGGCCGGCACGCCCAAAGAAAACCACCATACCCAGCGCTGGGGGTCGTTGTATGCCTCGGGCTGCGGTGTAGTGATTGAAGTAGTCATTTTGTATCAGTTGAGTCCTCATATGTAGTGTGCCAGATTTTCTATGTCTGTGTCACTCAAGGTGCTCGCCACACATTTCATGTTGCCGGCATCTTTGGTGCGGGTTTTGGTCCTGCCTGACTTGGCCTTGTCTGGAAATCCCTGAAGGACGAAAGCGGCTTGACCGCTTTGGACACGGCCACACAAGCCGCTCACCCCGCGCTGTTGCGCCCTGGCAAAAGAGGACACACAGACTGAATGAAATGAAGCCATGTTTGAAAAACATAGTGGGTTTCCCGTGCATTTCATTCATTCATAAGCATGCACTGGCCTGAGCCTGACAGCTGGACCCGCAGGAGGTTGGAAAGCCCGACACCACAATTTGAGTTGTTTGGTATTCATTTTCTCTTAGCCTGCGGCAAAAAATTGTCCAATGCGGCGGTTCACGGTCTTGAAAAACAAAGGTTTGCCCGTATCATTAGCAGTCGAGGGCAGCGAGTGCTAACAGCAAAGCTGCTTCGCGACTGACATGCACAACCGTGCATGCATTGATCAATGATTCCTTTAGGAGAACCCATGAAACTTCGTCCTTTGCACGATCGCGTGATCGTCAAACGCATCGAAAGCGAAACCAAAACCGCATCCGGCATCGTCATCCCTGACAACGCTGCTGAAAAACCCGATCAGGGTGAAATCCTGGCCGTCGGCCCGGGCAAAGCCAACGACAAAGGTGACATCAAGCCCTTGGGCGTGAAAGTCGGCGACCGTGTGTTGTTCGGCAAATACAGCGGCCAAACCGTCAAAGTCGATGGCGACGAACTGTTGGTCATGAAAGAAGAAGACCTGTTCGCTGTTGTCGAGAAATAAAGTGACGGCGCCTATCAGCGCCTGTCCTGCAAACCATTGTGGTTTGACTTTACTCACAACACGTTTTATTTCATTGAATTTTCTGGAGTCATAACATGGCAGCAAAAGACGTAATCTTCGGCGGCGAAGCCCGCGCACGCATGATTGAAGGCGTGAACATTTTGGCCAACGCGGTCAAAGTAACCCTCGGCCCCAAAGGCCGCAACGTGGTGCTCGAGCGCTCCTTCGGCGCTCCCACTGTGACCAAGGACGGTGTGTCCGTGGCCAAAGAAATCGAACTCAAAGACAAACTGCAAAACATGGGTGCGCAGATGGTCAAGGAAGTCGCATCCAAAACCTCTGACAACGCTGGCGATGGCACCACCACCGCCACCGTGTTGGCCCAAGCCATTGTCCGCGAAGGCATGAAATACGTGGCCGCTGGCATGAACCCGATGGATTTGAAGCGCGGTATCGACAAGGCAGTGACTGCCCTGATCGCCGAACTGCAAAAAGCATCCAAAGCCACCACCACCAGCAAAGAGATTGCGCAAGTCGGTTCCATCTCTGCCAACTCTGACACCAGCATTGGCGACATCATCGCCAAGGCCATGGACAAAGTCGGCAAAGAAGGCGTGATCACCGTGGAAGACGGCAAGTCACTGGACAACGAGCTCGACATCGTCGAGGGCATGCAGTTTGACCGTGGCTACCTGTCACCTTACTTCATCAACAACCCCGACAAACAAGTCGCGCTGCTCGATAACCCGTTTGTGCTGTTGTTTGACAAGAAGATCAGCAACATCCGCGAACTGCTGCCCACCTTGGAAGCGGTTGCCAAAGCCGGTCGTCCCCTGTTGATCATTGCCGAAGAAGTTGACGGCGAAGCGCTGGCCACCTTGGTGGTCAACACCATCCGTGGCATTTTGAAAGTGGTTGCCGTCAAAGCCCCCGGCTTTGGTGACCGCCGCAAAGCCATGTTGGAAGACATCGCCATCCTGACCGGCGGTAAAGTGATCGCCGAAGAAGTCGGCTTGACACTGGAGAAAGTCACATTGGCTGACCTGGGCTCTGCCAAACGCATCGAAGTGGGCAAAGAAAACACCACCATCATTGATGGTGCTGGTGCCGCCGCCGACATCGAAGCCCGCGTCAAGCAGGTGCGCATCCAGATCGAGGAGGCCACATCCGACTACGACCGCGAGAAGCTGCAAGAGCGTGTGGCCAAGTTGGCCGGCGGTGTAGCCGTGATCAAGGTCGGTGCTGCCACCGAAGTGGAGATGAAAGAGAAAAAAGCCCGCGTGGAAGACGCCCTGCACGCCACCCGCGCTGCGGTGGAAGAAGGCATCGTGGCTGGCGGTGGCGTGGCCTTGTTGCGCGCTCGCCAAGCCGCTGGCACCATCAAAGGTGACAACGCCGATCAAGACGCTGGTATCAAGCTGGTGTTGAAAGCGGTCGAGTCTCCCCTGCGCGAAATCGTCTATAACGCCGGTGGCGAACCCTCTGTGGTGGTCAACGCGGTGTTGGCCGGCAAAGGCAACTACGGCTTCAACGCCGCCAACGACACCTATGGCGACATGATCGAAATGGGTATCTTGGACCCCACCAAAGTGACCCGCACCGCGCTGCAAAACGCAGCCTCAGTGGCCTCTTTGATGTTGACTACCGAAGCCATGATCGCTGAAGCACCTAAAGACGATGCAGGCCCCATGGGCGGCATGGGTGGTGGTGACATGGGTGGCATGGGCGGCATGGGCGGCATGGGCATGTAATTGCTTCTTGTTGCCAGGCGCTCACAAGGCGCCGCTGCAATCCCCTCAACCCCGCAAGGTTTACGCCTTGCGGGGTTTTTTTATGAGTCACTCAAGACAAAACCGAAGCGAGTGATGGAATGCGCCAGCCAGACAAGCTCTCCAAAGGCATCTGAGAGATTTGCTGCAGCTGCTGGTCAATTTCTCTTTCGCCTTGTTCAATCAAATGCGCCATGAACACGGATGCCACCCGCGAAAGCGCCTTGCTTTGTGTGTGCACCACAAACCAGCGGCGATTCAAGGGGTTGTTCGGCATGGGTACCACCGCCAGCAAGCCCGCACGCATTTCAAGCGCACAAGAATGCAAAGACAAGTAGGCTGGCGCCAAGCCAGCTATGCACATTTGTTTGATGGACTCATTGCTTGAGAGTTCAGACCCAATTTGCAGCTTCAAGCCCTCAGCTTTGAAAATATGCTCCAACGATGCTCGCGCACCTGAGCCCTTTTCCCGCACCAACATCCGCGCATTGGCCAGCATCGCCATGCTGACTTGGGGGTTCTTCATCAAAGGGTGATGCGGCGAGGCCAAAAAGGCCGTCGGGTTATTGGCAAAACTTTGGGCTATCACCTTGATGTCCTCGGGAGGATTTCCCATGACCGCCAAATCGATTTCATCGGCGGCCATGCTGCGCACAATTTCTTCTTTGTTGGCCACTTGTAATTTCAGTTTGACGCTGGGATGCGAATTCACAAAATTGACCAGCACATGCGGCAACCAGTACTCAGCCGTGGTCACCGCGCCTATGCGCAAAGTGCCTGAAAAGTCGCCTAGATACGACTCCATTTCATCGCTGATTTCTTGCCACAAGGTCAACATGCGCTCGCTCAAAACCAATAATTTTTGCCCCGCGTCTGTGAGTCGAACGCCGCGACCGGCGCGACTGATCAACTTTGTGCCGACAGCGGCTTCGAGGTTAGCAAGTTGAATGGAGGTAGCTGATTGACTCAAAAAAAGCTCGGTGGCTGCCACGCTGACATTGCCAGAACGGGCTACTTTTTGGAAAGTGAGCAAGTGCTTGATATTTGATGATTTTTGAAGTGACATAGGTCCTTTTGTAGCGCTATTTGGGGGAAATGATATTCATTTTTTGCATATTATTGTCCAAAATATTTAATTTTATTTATTTTATTTTTGTACTTACCATGCACATCCCCACTTACACCCTTTTGCGCAAACACCTCATGACAAAAGGAATTTTTCAACTTTGGAGACAAAATGGACACAAAGAACGAACACAGCAGACGAGATTTTTTAGGCCTCACGGGCAAAGCCGGTTTATCGACCTTGGTCGCGAGCGCGGCCGGCATCAACCTAGGTGTTATCGATTTGGTCCACGCCGGATCCAAAAAGGTGACGCCTTTCAGAATGGCCATGATCAGTGACTCTCATTTGTACAGTCAAGATGGCCACAAATTCGACTTGCAACTTGAAGATGCCGTCGCACAGGTCAATGCATTAGAAATCCAACCTGACTTTGTGCTCTACGGCGGCGACATTGCCCAAAACGGCACAGAGGACCAATTGGCCAAGGGTAAAAAAATCTTGGCCAATCTGAAACCCAAGATGATGGTCATTCCTGGCGAACACGACTGGTACCTGGACATGGGTGCAGCTTGGAAAGGCATGTTTGGTCGGGACTACTGGTCTTTTGATCACAAAGGCGTCCATTTCATCGGCTTCAACTCCATTTTGGTCAAGGACTTCTGGACCGACAAGGGTCTGACCAACAAGCAACGCATGGAAGCCATGGAAATGCTCGAAGGACCCATTGGCGGCCTGTGGGGAATCCAAGCTGAACAATTGGAATGGCTGAAAAAGGATGTGGCTAAATTGTCACCCGATACACCGGTTGTTACCTTCAGCCATTCACCGCTGTGGGACTACTATCCCCGTTGGAATTTCCAAACTTCTGACGCACCAGAAATTCGCAAGATTCTGTCTAAGTTTGTGAATGTGACATCGTTCCACGGCCATGTCCATCAAACCATTTACAACAAGATCGGCAACATGACTTCCATTGGTGCCATGAGCACTTCCTGGCCATGGCCTTATCCGCCTGTCAATGTTAAGTACCCTGAAAGCCAGCAATACCGTGCTGACCCAGGCAATGAACAAGACGGAATGGGAACTTTGCAAGCTTCATTCGGTCCAAGCGGCGGCAAAGCACAGCACCTGCCTTTCGCTGACTCACTTACGCCATTCCTCAAGAACGGCATAAAAATTTAAACACATTGTTGTTGTATGGCCCGCAGTAGGTCGGGCCGCTTTTTTGTTAATCCATAAAAGGAGGCGTTCATGAAAAAAAATAATATCCTCAAATCT
>CAMCES010000008.1 GCA_945873925.1 Bordetella parapertussis | reverse complement strand
CGAGGACAAGCTTGGGTGTTTCGCTGCCCACCCATGCTCATCGGCTTTGGCGGTTTGCTCACCGCTTTGGGAGTGGGACTGACAAGCCAGTCGCTTGGCCCTGCTCAAGCGCAATTGAGCTTGCTCATGCTGGCGCTGCTTTGGGGGCTGTTGAGCGCTATGGTTGAAACACGCAGTCAAGTAAGTACTTTCGAGATGGGGCCGCTTGCTTGGCATCCCTTATTTGCTGGAGCCTTAGTTATTCTTAGCTTGCACTTGCCTGAGGGGTTACAAAGCTCGCCTTGGACGGTGAGTTTTTTGCTGACGCTTTGTGCCTTGGTTTTGTGGATGCGCGACCAAGGCACATTCAGGCGTATCGCCGTTTGCCGTGGAAGTCATGCACAAATTGAATCACTGCTGGCGCCCTCAGCCATGGGTTTGATGATGGGAAGTTTGTGGCTTGACAACACTTGGTGTGCAGGATTGGGTTGGCGCACCGATCTCATGGTCGCGTTTCATTTGGCGCTGATGTCGGGCCTGCCGGTCATGGTGGCAGGTTTGCTGCGTGGCTGGGGTGCGGCACGCGTTTCTGCTAACGCGCAGACCCAAAGCGTTTTGCTCTTGTTAATGGGCGGCGCACTTCTGCTGCTTGGCAGCAGTGTTTGGCAAGCCGTGCTGGCGATTGTTTTACCAGCATTGGCATGGGCGCTGCATTGCTGTCGCCCGCGTCAATTCCAAGCCACTGCAAGCTTGATGTCGCCTTGGATCGGCCGAAGCTTGGCATTGTTGCTGGGGCCCTTGCTGCTCCTGTGGGTGGGTGCAGCCAGTTCTGCCGATGGCCCTTGGCCCTTGCGTGCTGCGATGTTGTTATTCGGTATTTTGGCAGCCGGCAAACTGGCGTTGGGATTTTCATCTAAAGCAAGGTTTTATCTCGCCACATGAATATCGAGACCTTGCCATCAAAACTAACACCAGCATGGTTGTGTCGCTTGATGGACGGGATGTTGAATTGACAGCAGCTGATTTAATCAAGATGCGTGACAAAGAGCCCAGCAGTTAAATCATTGAGCTGAAACATGCCAATCAAACAGCCAGCTGTGATGCTTGCAACGCTAGCAGGACTGGCGTCAGTGCCATTACCCGTAATCGATTCGGCCCGCGCCATGGGCATGGCACCGAGGCACATACTGACCGAAGTGCAGATGCCACTGGCACTACCCTTTTGGCTGGCCGGTGTGCGAACTTCCGTAGTTGTGAACATTGGCACCGCAGCCATTGCAGCTGACTTGGCATTTGATTGGCTAGCCCTCATACTTCATGGCCATGCAACTTCAGCAGTTGACGATCAAGCGTGATTTTTGGGATGCACCGATGTGGCCCACGGTGGCTGCATCATTGAAACCGTGACGCTTAAAGACAGCCAGCACCTCAGGCACTGTTTCAGGCGAGCAACTGACCAACAAGCCACCGCTTGTTTGGGGATCAGACAAAAGAGTCTGGCATTCATTGGGTAAACCGCTATCAAGGCTAATTTCCTGACCATAGCCTTCCCAATTTCGACCTGATGCGCCCGTGACATTTCCCTCTTTGATCAAAGCCGACACCTTGGGTAGCAAAGGCACATCGGGCCAGTTGATGTACGCCGTCAATTTAGCGCCTCGCGCAATTTCAAGAGCATGGCCCGCCAAACCAAAACCAGTGACGTCTGTCAAAGCGTGCACGCCGGACAACTCCGCCAACTCGGGGCCAGGGGTGTTGAGCTTTGTAGCGTTGGCAATCATTGATTCATAACCTTCGGCATCAAGAACTTCTTTTTTCAATGCTGCCGATAAAATGCCGACACCAATAGGTTTGCCCAGTACCAGCACATCGCCAATGCGCGCGCCATCGTTTCTTTTGACACGGTCTGGATGAACCAAGCCCAGTACAACCAAACCGTAGATGGGTTCAACTGAATCAATGGTATGTCCGCCTGCAATTGGAATACCGGCTGTGTTACAAACCGATGCACCGCCTGCCAGAATTTCGCCAATGGTGTCTGTTGACAGCACATTGATTGGCATGCCGACCAAAGCCAAAGCCAAGATGGGTTTTCCACCCATGGCATAGACATCACTGATGGCGTTGGTGGCTGCAATGCGCCCAAACTCGAAAGGATCATCAACAATGGGCATGAAGAAATCGGTAGTTGCAATCAAAGCTTGGCTGTCATTCAGTTTGTAAACGGCTGCGTCATCGGCTGTTGCGATACCCACCATCAATTCTTTGGGAATCGGCATCTGTAATGTGCCTTTGAGGATTTCTGACAAAACCGCAGGCGCAATTTTGCAACCACAGCCGCCACCATGCGAGAGAGAAGTCAAACGAGGTTCAGTCATATTCATGGGATTTCCTTCATGCAAAAAGAGGGCGCTTGAAGCGCTGGGCATTCAAGTAAATTAGCGGGCAGAAATGACCTCTTCTATGATTTTAAGCAAGCCATCGCGCTCGTGGTCCGCCGAAAACAAGGGCACTCTAAGCGCGCACTGCTTCTTCAACAGTTCTTCAAAATCGGTGTCATGCCGAAAACGAATGAGCATATCAGCCAGCGACTTTGCGTCACCCACTGGAAACAGACCTGCATAATCTTCGCCAAGCATGCCCACATTGCCTGGAATACGTGACGCAATCACTGGCACACCGCTACAAATAGACTCTATGATTACGTGAGCTCCACCTTCCATGACGCTGGTGTGAACTAGGACGTGCGCACGCTGAATTTGCCGACGCGTCTGAGGATAAGTTAAAGCACCCGTGAATTGATAGTGGGGGTACAGCGCCGCTGTTTGGTGAGCCATGCTTGCCAGCACCTGATCATGCTCTGCACCGATATGCTGGATGTAAATATCGTGCTGCTGCGCAAGCAGGGCTGCTGCTTCAAATAAGGTGCGAGGAGATTTTTCCTCGCGCAGATGGCCCACCATCACAACGCGTATGTAACGACTTGTTTTCGACAAGGTGATTCGGGGAGTGGTTGACTGCAGAAGTACCGATGTCTTAGCCTTGAATGGTGCCGGTAATTCATTAAGACCCATGGGCTGCAAAACAACCAGACGTTTTGCAAATTCTAGAGATCTTTGAGCCAGTGAATCGTGATGAATATCGCGGTACAAATCAGTGCCTGTGAGCACCACCACCAAACCATTGACGCCATGGACGGCATGCCAAGCAGCAATCGAAGGAAAACTGCGACGCGCATGCAATGCAATTAAAACATCGTCCGATTTTGTGTCCTTCCATTCGCTAACCACCCTCACCCGAAACTGCGCTTTTAATAACTGTTGATAACGTGAGGCGGTCTGCCAATTGCCGTTGTTTGCGCTAGCAAGAGCAGGACTTACAATCACAACTGATGGTCTAGTCGTTTGCACGCAAGGTAATTCTGATTTGGGCCTTTTCGGGCAAAGCAATTTCGGATGAGGAATTGGATTCATGTCAAGTTTCAAGCATACCTAAAAGGACAAATCAATCGGTGCGTCAAGTTAATATCCTGACATTGTCACAGGCGCTTCAACAACTTCGAGGCCATACTCTCAGCTCTTTTGAATATTACTTGAGTGCCAACAAACTCACGCTTCCCTATCAAACAGGCCTAAATCCACCCGCCTGGGAATTAGGCCACGTTGCATGGTTTCAAGAATATTGGGTTGCCCGCAATCTACAACGCTCAAACGGCCTGGACTTTGATTTTTGCAAGCACCGCAAAGCATCGCTTCTAAGTGAAGCTGATGCGTGGTTTAACAGTGCCAAGGTAGCGCATTCGACGCGCTGGGAATTGAAACTTTTAACGTCCCAAAAGTGCATTCAATACTCACAGGACAGCTTGAAGCAAACACTAGAGCTTTTGCATAATGAAACCAACCACAGCCCCGCCCTGTATTTCTATTGGCTGGTGCTGCAACATGAGGCCATGCACCTAGAGGCAAGCGCCTACATGGCGCAATCACTGGGACTCCCCTTCAAGGCACTATGGCCGCAAGAAACTTCGAATGCTGAAAAAAACCAAGCATCAGAACCCAAATCTCAGCATTCAATGACCAAACTTAAAACTGCGCAAGTACCTTCACAAACTTGGAAACTCGGATCAAGAGATTTCTCCTCTAACTCTGATATTGAAGAAACACCATTTTGTTTTGATAACGAGCTGATTGAAAAAACCTGCTTAATTCAAGATTTTGAAATCTCACTGCGGCCAGTCAATTGGGCCCAATATATGAATTTTGTCATCGATACGGGATACCGCCTACCAAATTACATTCGACAAACGGGTTCTGATTATGAAACAGCAATGTTTGGCAGTTGGCGGCCATTAAACATGGAAGCACCGGCGGTTCACCTGTCATGGACGGACACTCAGGCTTATTGTGCCTGGGCCAAATGCCGCTTGCCGACTGAAGCCGAATGGGATTGTGCTGCCAAAACACTAAAGGACTTTGAGTGGGGTGATGTTTGGGAGTGGACTCAAGACACGTTTACACCCTATGAAGGCTTTGCGGCGCATCCCTACACCGAATATTCAGAGCCATGGTTTGGTACGCACAAAGTTTTGAGAGGTGCATCACACTTCACACACGCGGTTTTGCGGCATGTCAATTATCGAAATTTCTTTACGCCAGAACGCGATGATATTTATTCAGGCTTTAGAACCTGCGCGCTTTGAACTTCAATAATTCGTATGGGCAGATCTTGCGTCAAAATGTCATTGAATATTTTTAACTAGCGGTTTAGCCATCGCCTGAGAGTAAAGCTCAGGATATCGACACAGGCCACCATGAGAAGCATTGCACCCAAAATCGTAGCAGTCTTGTTCATGAGAAACAGTCCCATGTTAAAAGACAGCATCTGACCTAAACCGCCCGCCCCTACAACCCCCAATACGGCGGCTGCGCGAATGTTATTTTCCCAGCGGTACAGTGTGTAACTCATCAACTGCGGCAAGACCTGTGGCAAAGTCGCGTAGGCAAATACGCGCAGCTGTCCCACCCCTTGGGTTCGCAAAGCATCGCCAGGGCCCGTGGGTATGTTCTCCATGGCCTCTGCAAACAGCCGGCCCAAAACGCCGCTGGTGTGAAGGGACAGAGCCAAGGTACCGGCCATAGGTCCTAACCCGGCAGAAATTAACAAGAGCGCAGCCCAAACCAGTTCAGGAATAGCCCGCAAGGCATTGAGCAGCAAGCGTGTGGGACTGCGCAACCAAGCTGAGTCTTGTTTCGACATGCGGCTGGCAGGCACGGCCAAGGCCAAGCCAATCACTGCAGCCATGACGGTCCCCAGCGCAGACATGGCCAGTGTTTCCCAAGCTGCCGAAACAACTTTACTCACAAACTTGGGCGACACATCAGGCGGGAAAAACTCCGCCATAAAACGATACATGCTGCGACCAGCCTCTAAGGACGCAAAGGCCACCCAGTCCAGTTCCAAAGTCACAAAGCTTGCTATAACCAACACCAGCAAAGCGAGGGTAAACCAGCAAGCCCTGCATCGAGCGTCGAACAAAGGTGGCGGCAGCTTGTAAGGAAGGTTGGCTGCTTCTCGGGGAAAAGCTCCTAAATTAGGAGGTGATTTTGTCAAAGGCTTCATGACAAAACTCTTCTTAGCCAAGTACTGACCGTATCGGCTATCGCCACCAGCCCAATGAACACAATCAACAAGGTTGCAACTTCGCCGCCATTGAACATCTTCATCGAATTGTCCAGTTGTTGGCCCAGCCCGCCGGCGCCAACAAAGCCCAGTACCACCGATGAGCGAATCGCACATTCCCAGCGGTACACGGTATAGGAAGCCAGCTCAGCAGCATGGCTGGGCAGTAATGCATACACAAATGCTTGTAAACGGCCGCTGCCGTTGCGCATCAGCGTTTGGGCGGCATGGCTCTCGCCACTTTCAAGGATTTCGGCATATACCTTGCCAAGCATGCCGCCATATGTAAGTGCAATAGCCAGAACACCTGCCGTTGGGCCTAGGCCCACCACGCGCACAAAGACCAAAGCCCAAACCAGCTCAGGAATGCTTCGTAGGACGATCAAGATAGAGCGAACACACCAGCGCACCAAAGCAGGCCAGCGGTTCATGCGGCCCGACAATGCCGACAGCGACAAAATTCGAGTAGCCATCAAGCTCATAGGCACAGCCAGCACCAAAGCCAGCGTGACGCCTGCGGTGGCCATGGCAACCGTACGCCAAGTTTCTCGGGCAACCATGTGCATGAATTCAGCATCATGAACCAATGGCCAAAAACTGGCCAAGAAATCCAGGGTCACTTTTCGGTTATCGGGTTCCCACAACACCCAGGGTCGAAACTCGGTGGCCACGCCCAATGGCCAGAGAGTAAATATGGCTAAGATCAACCAAAACACCCTTGATGAAAAGGCAGGATCGCGAAACTTGCCCCCAGATGCTGAGTGTGCTTTGGGCAATTGAGTAGCAGACATATACAAAAAAGTGCCAAGAGCCTTTAGGCCCTAGCGGCATTGCATGACAACAGGCGCAGGTACAAGCAGGCCTTGGTCTGGCTCAGATTGCAAAGCATCATGATCCAACTCATATTCGTGTTTTTTGTACAAATGCGCCAATCGTTCAGGAGTGACTTGTACAGATGGCAAATCAAACACGATTTGTCCATTGAGCAGACCAATGATTCGGTCAAAGTGCGATAGGGCCATGTCGACCTGGTGCAAGCTGGCAACCATTGTGATTTGTCGCTCTCGCGCGAGCCCTACCAGGGCGGTCATGGCCATGCGAGCGCGCATGGGATCAAGTGCAGACAAGGGCTCGTCAATGAGCCACAGACTGGCAGGCGAAAGCAAAGCACGGGCCAATCCCACGCGTTGACGTTCACCTCCCGATAGGCGGTCGACCCGTTCGAATAACTTGTCACTCAGGTCAAAATGACTGAGCGCTTCGTAGGCTGCCGGAATATCGCTTGGATAAAACAGCGAGCTCAAACTGCCAGCCAAACTCATAGCAGGCAAACGTCCGGCTAACACCGAGGTGACAACGCGTTGGCGCGGTGGCAATGGCGGTACCTGGGGCGCAAGAAACAATTGGCCGCGCAAACGACGCAGCGCACTGTTTGACAAACGCCAAGGGTCTTGCCCCCTTAAACGGAGCTCTCCACTGGTCGGACGCTGGGCACAAGCCAATATTTGAAGCAAGCTTGTTTTGCCCGCACCCGAGGGGCCAATGACGGCAAGCTGCTCGCCCACGCCAAGTTGCAGGCTTATACCTTGCAAGGCCGCGGTGGCATTCGCAGGTGCCGATGGGTGTCGGGCCTGTAGGTCCGAAAGCTCGATGTTCAATGGCAAATGAACCGTTTATTGCAACAACCCTGCGCTGCGAGCAGCCGACTCTAAACCTTTGTAATTTTCAGGCGTCGTAGGCAGGTAACGGGTGGCGCGATTGAGTTTGAGAATTTCGGCATGCTCAGGGTTGGCAGGGTTAAGTGCAAGCAAAGCAGCCTTGATTTTTTCGCGCTGTTGATCTGGCATGTCAGCATGGACAGACCAGTTGTAATTAAAGTAAGGCGGTGTTGTGAAGAAGACATTCACATCCTGAGTGTTGACCTTGTTTTCGGTGACGAACTTTTGCCATACCGTAATGTCTAGTGCAGCGGCGTCAACCTTACCGCTGACCACGGATGCGATGGTTGCATCGTGCGCGCCGCTGTAGGCAATGCGCTTAAAGTCTTTTTCAGGTTCGATATTGGCTTGCAACAAAAAACTGCGCGGCATCAGATGGCCTGAGGTGCTGCTTTGCGAACCAAAAGAGACTTGCTTGCCCTTCATATCGGCCAGACTTTTGATGCCAGAGTTGGTCTTGGCTATGAACACCGATTTAAAGTTTGTGTCTTCTTCACGCTGCGCCAAGGGCACAATTTTTCCGCCTGAACGGATGCTGGCCTGCACAAAGGTAAACCCACCAAACCAAACCAGATCAACCTTTTTGTTCACCAGCGACTCAACGGCAGCAGGATAGTCGGTCACGGGTGTGAACTGAACTTTCGTACCCAATTGTTTTTCTAGGTAAGTTGCAAGCGGTGTGAACTTTCGAACCTGCTCGGTAGCCGCCTCCTCAGGGATGGTGGTGATTCGCAGTATGGTTTGGGCCTGTGCGAGCGTCATGGCAAAAAAAGTCAGTGCGCAGACGTAAAAGACTGGTAAGACTAATCTTTTTGAAGGAATGAAGAAAATGATTGGGGGAAAATTAATAGACATCCCAATAATGTAATCAAACTTTATAATTGATTGCTATGTTGGTTGTATCGGCTGAATTTAATAGGGCTATTTGGATTGCCTGAAGGATTTTTCTGGTTTAACAAATACTTGCGAAATAGGGGAAATTTCTTAACATCAGTTTCAAGTCGATGTGTTAGGGTGTCAGCTGATTCAAATCGTTGACCAAGAAAAAAAGTCTGATTTATTCGAATACAGTTCTGGGGTAAGTTGCTTGTCTTGTTATGAATTGACAGTTGTCTGAATGACTACAAAGGTGGATAAGATGTCTGCGTCATTTATAGATTCCTTATTAGCGCTCGACCAAAAGCTTATTCAATTGGTTTATCGGAGTCGCTCTTTGATAGAGGGAGCTGAATACGAAAAATTAATGTCTACATGTCTTCGCAACAACCCTAGCCGCGGTATCACGGGAGTTCTGATCTCACATTCAGGCTGGTTTCTTCAAGTGCTTGAAGGCACAGCAGCAAATGTCAGCTCTCTTTTTAGAGTCATCGAAAATGACCCTCGGCATACTGATTTTCTGCTTTTAAGATTCAACGCTGTTGCAGTTCGAGATTTCAGCGACTGGTCAATGGCCTCGATAACAGTCGATGAGCATCGATTCATACACATGGCAAATCAAGCTCTACTGGCTGAAGGGGTGGCGATGTCTGCAGTCCGGGATTTCCTGTGCTACGGCAAATGGACAGATGGAGCAGAAAGCTATTGATGCCAACACCAGTCGTTCCTGACAACGCACAGGTCAATAGCTTATCCGATTCAACTCACCCTAATTAAATTCCAATACCATTCATCATGTGCGACCTTGTGACAACACCGAATCAAGTTCGAACCCCAAGCCTAGCGTGTCATTTTTCCCGTGCAAAATCTAGCAAGAGTCAAAATGTTATTTGATTTTGGGAGCAAGCTGAAATGAAACTGCGAGACCTTTTCAAAGCATTTCGTCACCATGAACATGAGTCGCGCTGCCATGAGCTAACGGATCAAGAACGCCAAGACGCTGTCAAACGCGTGGATGAACTGCTGCAATCAAAATCAGCCACCGCAAGCACCGGGTCAAAGCCCAAGGACAACAATACTGCAAGTGAGTTGAGCCAGTCACGATGAAACAGCTATTCGCGAATGCTGTAGTGCCCTGCAATCAATGATCGGCAGATTCAAGTTTGAAGCGCAACTTTGAATAACTGATGGTTGGGGGCTGAGGATGCTCCTGTTGAACATAACTATTTGTAACGTTGAGGGCTTTGGATGACTTTTTGCCTCAAATTTCTTCGAGTCATTGCACGTTTATTACACGGCGGATGACTCGACCTCAGTGATGCATCGTAATAAGCATTGCAAGCGTCAATTTAGCGCACTGACTTGCAAGTCAGGCAATGTCTATGTGGACAAATAAAAATTGAAATACGGTTTATGACTACTCAATCAGGAATTGAGGATTGGCATAAGGATTGCCATTAGAGCTTGTCATGAATACAAGAATGTATTTAACAAGAAACACCTGTGATCACCGGTGTTTCATTCACAACCAAGCTTTGAAAGCTTAGTCAAGGACGTGAAAACATGCTGGGTATTTCAGCAATCAGGATCTTGGCAATCAATAGATGGGAATTCAATGCATGGTTGGCCTTGGCAACATTCGTCAGTTAAGTAAACTAATAAATTGTGCATCTGGCTCATGTTTGCTCGATAGCGCAAGTTTCGCCCTTCACGCTCTTGTGACACAAGTTCGCAATTAAGAAGTTCTTTAAGGTGAAAAGAGAGTGAGTTTGAAGGGACACCCAGCGCTACAGCCAAATCACCTGGATACATGCCTTCCTGCCCTGCAACAACCAGCAAACGAAATACGTTCAACCGGTTGATTTGCGCTAAAGCGCAAAGTGCCCTGACAACCCACTGCGGGTCTGCTGGAGTTACAACTTTATTCATGCTGACCCCTTGTTACTCTCGAGCTGCAACATAGGCTTTACAGGTAATCGCAAAGTGGCAATCCAACATATGGAAAGCATTGCAGCAGATCCGATGAGTGAATAAATCAGACCACCCCACTGAAACAACAAGCCTGACATCAAGGTTCCAAAGAAGCGTCCCAAGGCATTCGCAGCATAATAAAACCCAACATCCTCAGCTGCTTTTTCTGAGCCTGCATAAGCCAATACCAAATAGCTGTGAACTGAGGAATTAACCGCAAATGCAAATCCAAACAATCCAAGACCACCAACAACCCACCACTCGAGATTAGGAAGGTCTTTCCAGACAATCACTGCAATTGCAGTGGGTATCAATGCCAAGATCAAGGACCACCAGCGAGCGGCTGGTACTTCGCGCGTAAGACCGTCTTCACTGCGTTTGACTATATTTGGGGCAAGAGCCTGAACCAATCCGTACCCTATTGTCCAAGTTGCCAAGAACGTACCGACCATAGTAAAGGTCCAGCCAACTGAGTATAAAAAAACGGGTACGCCAACGACAAACCAAACATCGCGAGCGCCAAAAAGTACAACGCGAGCAGCAGAAAGTACGTTGAGCCCTTGGTTTTTTGCAAATAATTCTTTGGCTGATTTGGAGGCTTTGCTTTTGCCGATCATGGGAGGCAAACTGCTAATGACGCCAATCAAAATCAAAGCCAATAATCCAGCCATGGCTATCAACGACCATTTAAACCCTACAGCTTGCAGTAAAACGCCACCCAGAAAAAAGCCAAAACCTTTCATGGCATTTTTACTGCCAGTGAACCATGCAACCCACTTAAACAGCTGACCATTACTTTGAGTTTTTGCTTCAGCTTGCGTAATTTTGATCGCTGACTTGCTGGCAGTTTTGGTGAGATCTTTTGCGACGCCGCAAATACCCTGCGCAATGACCACCCATGCAACAGACATTGCCGCAGTCCAACTCGGATCAAGTTGCGACAAGAGAATGAATCCAATAATCTGGGTCATTAGACCGACCATGAGCATGCGAGTAATACCAAATCTTGTCGCCAGCCAGCCTCCAATCAAATTGGCTAACACACCAGCTGCTTCGTAGAGCAAAAATAACAAAGACAGCATTAAGGGCGAGTAACCCAGTTTGTAAAAATGAAGAAGCACCAGCATGCGCAGTGCCCCATCAGTGAGTGTGAACCCCCAATAGGCTGCCGTGACAATCATGTAATTTCTAACGGCAGGTACTGCGACGGGAAGTTGACGGTTGGGTGATTCCATCTTAAATACCAACTGATTCCATGTAGCAGGCCAAATCCACCATACGGCATGCATAGCCTATCTCGTTGTCATACCAAGCATAGACCTTGAGTAGAGTTCCGTCAGTCACCATGGTCGATAACGCGTCGATGATTGAGCTGCGGGTGTCACGTGCGTAGTCAACACTGACCAAAGGACGAGTTTCATAACCCAGAATGCCGAGCAATGGTCCATTTGCAGCTTTTTCAAAAAGTGCGTTGACTTCCTCTTCGGAAGTCGAACGTTGAAGTTCAAAAACGCAATCGGTTAAAGATGCATTCAAAACAGGCGCCCGAACCGCATGCCCGTTTAATTTGCCTTTGAGTTCAGGGTAAATCAATGCAATTGCTGTAGCACTCCCTGTTGATGTGGGTGCCAAGCTCACCATAGCGCTACGTGCACGGCGCAAATCTTTGTGCGGCGCATCTACCACCAAGTTGGTGTTAGTAGGGTCGTGGATCGTCGTAATCTGCCCGTGTTTGATGCCCAAATTTTCGTGAATCACTTTGACAACAGGTGCCAAGCAATTGGTTGTACAAGAAGCTGCAGTGACGATTTGATCTTTGGCAGGGTTGTACAACTCATGATTGATGCCGACCACAATATTGAGTACGCCGCCAACCTTTACTGGTGCAGCAACGATGACTCTCTTAGCACCGCGATCTAGGTGGCCTTGAATGGTTTCAGGTGTGAGAAATTTCCCTGTGCATTCAAGCACAAGCTCTACGCCCAATTCACCCCATGGAATTTCGGTAGTAGTGCTGTAAGAGGTGAAACGAATCCGTTTATCCTTGATCAGAATGGCCTCATCCCCATCTGCTCGAATGTCCTCTTTCCATTTTCCTTGAATGGAATCGAAGACCAGCAGGTGTGCCGTTGCGGCTGCTCCGCCTTTGAGTTCATTGACATGAACAACATCAAGTCTGTTCAATCCTCGGGGATCATCTTCAGGGCGCTCTGCTGCGCCCATTGCCGCTCTCAAAGCTAAACGACCGATTCGACCCATGCCATTGATGCCAACTTTCATGCTGAACCCCTTACCTATAGATCAATAATCATTGAATCATAGAAATTAAATATGACCAGTTTATGACCAGACTTGGGGTATTGATTTCGACAGAGATCAAATTGCACTGTAAACAGAGCTCACCAAATTGGGGAAACGCCACTTGAATTCATTGGGATTAGCTTGCCAATGCCTAACAAAAAGGTTTTCAAGCAATCCATTTTCCAAAAAATGACTTAATTTGCTGATAGATTGGTAAAGTTTAACTATCCGGAAATAGCCATGAAACAAATCATCAAAGTGGGTGTCACTACTCTTTTTGGTTTAGCAACCATGGGTTCATTGTTTGCAATGGATGCCCGCTTTAAAGACGCAAACAACGACATGGTGGCTGACGCCCCTACAGATCCTAAACAATGGATTGATCCTTCTACTTTGGTTTTTGCTTACACGCCTGTTGAAGACCCAGCCGTCTATGCGCCAGTTTGGGCACCCTTTTTAGACCACCTGTCAAAAGTAACTGGCAAGAAGGTTCAATTCTTTCCAGTGCAAAGCAACGCTGCGCAATTAGAAGCAATGCGTGCTGGCAGATTGCACGTTTCTGGTTTTAACACTGGCTCCAATCCCATCGCTGTCAATTGCTCTGGCTTTGTTCCCTTTGCCATGATGGCCTCCAAGGACCATCGCTTTGGCTATGAAATGGAGTTCATTACATACCCTGGCAGTGGTATCGAAAAAATTGAAGACATCAAAGGCAAGCGCATGGCCTTCACGGCAGAAACATCCAACTCTGGCTACAAAGCACCATCAGCTTTGATGCGACAGCAGTTCAAAATGGAAGCTGGCAAGGACTTCACGCCCGTTTTCAGCGGCAAGCACGATAACTCTGTATTGGGTGTTGCCAACAAAGACTATCCGGCTGCAGCCATTGCCAACTCGGTCAAATTGCGCATGGAAGCTCGAGGTGTTGTCAAGCCCGAGCAGACCAAGGTCATTTATAAATCGCAGACCTTCCCCACCACCGGTTACGGCCATGTTCATAACCTCAAACCCGAATTGGCTGAAAAAATCAAACAAGCATTTTTCACTTTCAAGTGGGAAGGTACAACCATGGCCGCTGAGTTCAACAAGGCTGAGCCACCTCAGGAAACATTCATGCCTATCACCTACAAGCAACATTGGGCTGTTGTGCGCGAAATTGATCAAGCTATGAACGTCAGTTACGCCTGCAAATAAGCTTCCCCTGTGCTTGAACTGCATCAGTTAGAAAAAAGTTACCCCACAGGCGATCTCGCTTTACAAGGCGTCAGCCTAAAGGTGGGATCTGGTGAGGTGCTTGGCTTAATTGGGCCTTCGGGCGCAGGCAAGTCCACGCTTATTCGTTGCGTCAATCGACTGGTGCAGCCTAGTTCAGGGCGCATCGTGTTAGTGGGGCAAGATCTAGGTCAGCTTGATTCAACTGAGTTGCGCTTGGCCAGACGTCACATCGGTATGATTTTCCAAGAATATGCATTGGTTGAGCGCCTGACTGTCATGGAGAATTTGCTTTCGGGCAGACTTGGTTACACAGGATTTTGGGCAAGCTGGTTTAGAAAATTCGACGGTCAAGACATTGAGCAAGCTTTCGCATTGTTAGACCGCGTGGGTTTGGATGGCATGGAAAACAAGCGTGCCGATGCATTGTCTGGCGGTCAGCGTCAGCGTGTAGGTATTGCGCGTGCGCTGATGCAAAGCCCTAAATTGTTGTTGGTAGACGAGCCTACAGCCAGCCTTGATCCTAAAACTTCGCGCCAAGTCATGCGTTTAATTTTGGAACTTTGTGAAGAACGAGGACTGGCTGCAATTGTCAACATTCACGACGTGGTGCTTGCCACAGAATTTTTGCCACGCATTGTAGGTCTGCGTGCTGGTTGCGTGGTGTTTGATGGGTCAGCCAAAGACGTCGATCGCGATGTACTGACGAGTATTTATGGCGATGAAGATTGGACCACCATCACACAGCGCATGCACGCCAACGAGGCTTCCAAAAGCCACTTTAAAAGCTCAGACTTCGCCTCAACTGCGGTATGAGCGACTCAAGCATCCAAGTTGGCCAACGCCCTTTACGCTCTTGGGCACCACAACCATTCATTGCCAACGGATGGACACGTTGGGCGCTTTATGCAGGCGCTGTGCTTTATATGGTTTTGGCCATTGGTTCTGTCGAAATTAACTGGACTAGGATGGTGCTGGGCTTGGATCGCGGCTTGGCATTTGTAAAAGGCTTTCTTTATCCCGATTTTTCAAGCCGTTGGGGCGATATCAAGTTGGGCTTTCAGGAAAGTCTGACCATGACGGTCACATCGACTGCACTGGGCGTTTTGTTATCTATTCCTGTGGCTGTGGGAGCTTCGCGCAATTTAGCCCCCGTGTGGATCTACCTTCTGTGCAGAGGCTTCATTGCCTTGTCTCGCACTCTCAATGAAATTATTGTGGCTATTTTTTTAGTGGCCATGTTTGGATTTGGCCCTTTCGCCGGATTCTTAACTTTGACTTTTGCCACTGTTGGCTTCATGGCCAAACTGATGGCAGAAGACATTGAAGAAATTCAAAGCTCGCAACTCGAAGCACTGCGATCAACTGGCGCTGGCTACTTACAAGTGCTTGACTTTGCTGTTTTATCGCAAGTCATGCCTCGTTTGTTAGGCTTGTCTTTGTACAGGTTAGACATCAATTTCCGCGAATCTGCCGTCATAGGTATTGTGGGCGCCGGTGGCATTGGCGCGACCCTAAACACCGCCATGGACAGGTATGAATTCGATTCAGCTGCAGCAATTTTGTGGGTCATTATTGTGGTTGTGATGCTGGCCGAATATGCCTCGGGCAAACTCAGAAAGTTGATTCAATGAACGTCTCGAGGCCAACTCGTGTTTGGCGCAAGCGCTCGTCAAAAGTTGACTTGGCATTGTTCATGCTGTGGGTTTTTCTTTTGGCTTTTGTGACTTGGACCTTTCAGGTCATGACTCAAGACACCATCTGGTCATTTGTGACAGATGCACCTGCGCAGTTCAAAGATATTGGCTCGCGCATGATGCCACCAGCCTGGGCCTCAGTGCACGAGTTGTGGTGGCCCATGTGGGAAACTTTGAACATTGCTACTTTGGGCACCTTATTGGGCTTGGTCGTGGCAACACCCATTGCTTTTTTAGCCGCCCACAACACTTCTCCTAGTGTTGCTTTTGTCAGACCTATGGCCCTTTTTATCATTGTGGCTTCACGCTCCATCAACTCATTAATTTGGGCACTGTTGTTGGTGGCTATTTTAGGGCCAGGTGTTCTGGCCGGCATTCTGGCCATTGCTTTGCGTTCCATAGGCTTTATCGGCAAATTACTTTACGAAGCCATTGAGGAGATTGACACCGACCAGGTTGAAGCGATTGAGGCTACTGGTGCCTCTAGGGCTCAAACAATGGCTTGGGGTGTGGTACCGCAAGTGGCGCCCAGTTTGGCAGGCATTGGTGTGTTTCGTTGGGACATCAACATACGCGAATCGACCGTGCTTGGATTGGTGGGTGCGGGCGGTATAGGTGTTAAGTTAGAAGGTGCACTGGCCACTTTGGCTTGGCCTAAAGTAACCATGCTGCTTATTTTAATTTTAATGACCGTGGTTTTCAGTGAGTGGATCACGGCCAAAGTCAGACAGAAACTGATCTGAAATCTGTGATTTAGGAAGTTGACATCAAATAAGTCCTGCGCGTCGACCATCTCATTAAATACCAGGCTGTTCATCACAACTCCGCACTTTCCAACTAAGGGGTACCCACTTTAAAGCATGGATCATGCCGGTCGCACACTATCCATGCATGTCTTTGTTCGCCCAATTAACCATCACTACGCACTGAAAATGGGTCTAGCGCATCAATTTAAAGTTTGGCGGTTTCAAAATCGAGAGAACCTGCAAAAAAGTCAACTTGCAGCTCCACGAACAATGCTCGGAATTCCCACTTTTAGATTTTTTGCGGCGCTGTTTGAGCACCAGTCAGGGAGTCGAACTTTTGGGATTTCAAATTTCAGTGTCCGATGAGAGAGTCAGGCGTATCTGATCTATCAAAACAGTTTGATATGAATTAAGTCTAGCTCCATCAATTGCACTCACGATTGCTGCAGCGCTTTTTTGGATACGGGGCCAGCGGGTTGTAGTTAGAAAAACGATAACAGTCTTCTATTGGATAAATTTTGCTGATAGGTAAGTCTTGTCGAAACGGTTAACAGAACAAACAGATAAATTCTCATGATTTTGGGAAGACTGACGAGTGATTCAATATCGAGTTTGCTTTTGAACAGCCACCGCCCAATTCCCTCGAAGTCCAAAGTAAAGTCCCCCAACCCATAGTGATAAGTGAAGGTAGTCGTTCAATATAAATTGGATCAAGCTCTCTGGCTTAATGACTACCCAGATGACACCCGTGACAACACAGCACATTGTTATGCCGCTGAATCTGGTGAGTAAGTCCCCCAACTCTGCAATGAAAGGAATTTCTCGGACTCGGGGCAGCGTTGCGAGAGCCCCAACCAAAAGGCCGATACCTGCAGCAACCTCCCCATAGCAAACGAACCACCAGACAAGAAAAGGGATTCCAAAAGCAGCTCCGGCACCACCATCGAACGGAAATTTGCTTAATCCCTGTTGAATAAACACAATAGCTAACGGAATTCGAAGCAGTATGTGACTCATACTGAAATCTGGCAAGGAAGCCCAATAATTTTTGATTTTTGAAATTGACATTTATCTTTCCTTGCTTAAATTAAATTAGATCGACCTACATGCTCATTTGCTAAAAGGCTTTTGCCCATCTGAACGCGCGATAAAAATGTATCAACCAACAATGCGGGTCAGTCCCACCGAGTGGCCCAGCGCTGGAATAGCGGCCGCCACCTTAAAAACAGCCGGTACATTCGCTCCAATACCCAGCTTGCACCCGGAAGGCGTCCGGCCAAGGCAAGCCAGCGCCAACCTGGGAGTGCGGCCCATAAAGCCAAAAAAGCCTTCGCGCCACTGAGCAGTTGACCGTCGCGGCCTTGCACATGAAACCGCGCCAGTAACTGTTCGCGCGTAGTGCCGGCTGGTAGCGGAACTGCCACATTACTGATATCGGCAAAACTCACAGGCGAGCCTGGTTGCAGCGGTTGCAGGTCACGATAGACAGCAATTTCTCGCCGGCACAGCGGGCAGGCACCATCGTAGAGAACGGTCAGTGCCGCAGCGCAATAGCTCGTATTTGTTGGGTTCGTGTCCGTCGTATTTCGATCCATGGTGGTCATCAGTTTGCGGCTCAAATGAAGCGAATCAAGGCCACTGCAGATTTTGAGCCTGCGCCCACCATGGCGCACCAGACTCGCAGCAGCCAAGCTGATTGACCAAGGCCCCGTGCGGCAGCTGCTTCATCTCGATGAGCGACCTCGTCGGCTTGGCAATCGAGCAAAGTATGGCGCAAATCACTGAGTTCAGGTAGCGAGGCCAGAGCAAGAATCTGCTGCTCGTAGTGGTGGTCGACGAAGGTTTCTACGGCCTCGATCGTTGCGTAAACCGCCCTAGGGCCGAACAGTGCAGGGAGAGCGCCGGTAAGAAATCCGGCAAGTCGCCAGATCGGCAATAGGCGGCTTTGTTGCGACGAAGGTAGCCAAGCCGAAATGAGGCGAAGGTGCTTCTGCTCTGTGAGAAGGTGATGCTCAGCAAAAGACCTGAGCGCAGGGTCTCGCGCGAATCGCAGCACACCTTGGTAAATGCAGACCGCGCCCACCTCGCCTGCGTGATCGGTCCGCAGATCAGCAAACACCCAGGAGGGAATTTTGTCCCCAGGGTTGAAGAGCTTTCGACCTGATTTAACGCTGAGCAATTCGCCTTCGACGGCTAAAGGCACATTAAACAATTACATTCCTAAAATCTTTTTTGCCTCGCCAAGCGCTTTCATAGATTCATCGTGCTTACCGGCCATATGAAACTTCTCACCTTCTTCACGCAGGCTTTTAGCCTTAGCCATCTCTGATGCAGACAACTTCACCGAAGACATCTTGGCGTCAATGGCCTTCATTTCATTTGGGCAGTTGTGAGCAAATGCCATACTGCCAACAAAAGCAAGTGATAAGAGTACAAATTTTTTCATTATTTTTCCTTAATAAAAATCAACACTACGAATTTCAAAATGCTTCGTCTTCGTTTCACAATTCTTCTTGGATTGGGATCCATTGCTTCTCGTTCTCTGTGCAGTGAGTACATGCCAGGACATGCCTAAAGAAACGCCATTCCCTGACACTGAAAGGTTAAGCAACCTGTAACTGGCTTTCATTGCTCTCTTTTGTTGGTTAAAACACCAACAACTCATTGCTGAACTTAGCACAAATTCGATAATTCATGTATTTTGTTGGTGTATTTCGCGGCTAAATCTATCCAAAACCTTTTCAATTCTTTGTTTCAAACCTAAAAGAAGTGGCTCGGCAAAACCGAACATGTTGGATACGTGCATTATTGGGGCTTTTACCCACGGCATTGGAGCAGTGACAAGAGGCCATCATGAGCAAATCAAGAAAAGTCATGCGCTTGAGTAAATTGCTGGGAATAAGTTGAGTTTGTTTGGGGTTTTGTTGCTGGGGTATGTCTGGGTTGCTAGGGGCAGGAAAGGGTAACGTATCTGGCTTGATTGATAGCACGGGAGGTTTTTGATCGGATGCTTGACGGGGGCGGATGATTACCACCGCCACAGGCGAGCAGCAGAGATGCCACTCACACAGATGCCACGCAGTTGGGAGATTCGATCAAGGATTGCTCTGAAGCAGGACATGCTACCCTAGTGTTACTCAAATGTAGTACTTTAGAAGCGAGGTCATCATGTGCAGATGGGTTGCTTATGCGGGTCCAGAAATTTACCTTGAAGACTTGATCTTCCATCAAGAACATTCCATCGTCAGTCAAAGCTTGGCTGCAACCCAGTCTGCTTGGGTCACCAATGGCGATGGTTTTGGCGTTGCTTGGTACACCCAACGCACCACACCTGGACTATTTAAAGATGTACTGCCAGCTTGGAACGACGCCAATCTTCGCTCGCTTGCAGCCCACATTCGAACAAGACTGTTTTTTGCCCATGTCCGCGCTACCACTGGCACTGCTGTCAACAGAAGCAATTGCCATCCGTTTATTTGGCAAAACTGGACCTTCATGCACAACGGCAAGATTGGCAACTGGCACAACTGCCGTAAAGATGTTGAAGATCTCATAGATCATATGCACTACCCACACAGGGAAGGCACCACAGACAGTGAGGCGCTTTTCTTAGTTGCTTTGAGCAAGGGCTTGATCCAAGACCCCATCACAGCCATTCAAGCCACATTGCGAGATGTAACCAGAATCATGAACAAGCATAAAGCTGATGAACCCATGCGCATTTCCTGTGCTCTGACGAATGGGCAAGACATGTGGGCCTTTAGGTATTCCAGCGACGACCAATCCCCCAGTATGTACTTTGGCTCCCCCCACACACGTGCCAGTGAAAACGGGCTGCACCCCATCACAACCATCGCCTCTGAGCCATCTGATTCAGACGCTGCCCATTGGTTCAAAGTTGAGGAACGCAATGGCGTGCATTGGACAGCGAGTGGCTTAGAGCATTTCAAAATCACAGTCTAAAAACATTGACCCGTTGTAACGCCTAGCCTTGATATCATCATTCACCACAATAAAGCACCTTGAGCAACAAATGACGTTCAGCATTGAACAACTTGGCGAAATTGACAGCATCATCGGGCAGTGGTGTGTGCTAAAGGTTCCACCGGAGATTAAAAATCAAATTGACCATGACTACGAGGTAGACGGTCAAGCGGTGACGCTGCTCGAGGTTCGTCCGATGTGGCGCGGCCCACCCGGTGAATTTACTCGCTCACCATTTGCGCGATTTCGCTACGTCAAATCCTCGGCCATTTGGAAAATTTACTGGCGGCGACAAACAGGTAATTGGGATCTCTACAAACCCTCCCCCAGCGCCAAAAATCTGACGGTCGCCTTGGCCATCATTGAAGCCGACCACTACGGCTGCTTTTTCGGCTAACGCTGACGTGAGCAGCACAATCATGCAAATAAAGATTGATCAGACTTTGGTATGGAATTCCAAACTGTTCAGCGATCGACTTAAAGTATCCAATCGGATCATTTGACTTCAATCACCGCACGCATTCCTGTTTCACTTTTTCGTGATGCCACATCATCGAACACGCCAGCACGAACTGTTACGAACCACCATTCGACCGTCGCACTTGCTTTGACTTCAGCACGTCGCATGGGTCCATATATTTCAGCAGTGTCTTTTCCTGCGCCATCCTTGACAACCACTTTGCGGGTGTAGACGGCGTCTGCCAACTTGTTTGAAGAAAAATAGCAACTGCGCTCCGTTCGGTTAATCAGTCGAAGCTTGTAGAGCCGGCCAGCTTCCAATGTCAGGGATGCAGGCACAAATTTTTGGCACTCGGACTGGCCTTCCATCTGTAAATCGACCTCGATCGGAACCTGATCTCCCAAATCTGCCGCACTCATTGGCGCTCCAATGCCAATGGACAAAAGCAAAGCCAAAAGAGTGTTGGGCAGCATGGCTTTATACAAACTATGACGGTTCATGGTTTCTCCGGCTGTTGGTTGCAAAGATGCGATGGAATGGCGAAAAACACTTAAAGCAGATAAATATTCTCAATCATTGAAATGAAAGGATCTAAAGAATTGGTTGGGTGTTGAGCTTAAATATCGACTTTCTAAGCAATGACAATGGATCCTTTGTACTCAAAAAAAATCGTGCGATCTTTGGCAACACAGCTCAACCTTATCCAAATTACTTCATGAATTCCATCTGCCTACGCCACGTTGTAAGGCAGTCATTTCAATGGCAGCTGACATTTGACCAAACATCGCATTTTGCCAATTGGTTTCAGGAAAGACCAACAGTGTTTCAGCTTCTTTCTTGAACTTCTTATTTTCTAGTTTCATAAACGCTTCCCAATAACTGATGATTTTTTCCTTTCGCCTCTTGAGCAGCTCTGCAGAAGGTAACTTGTTTGATTTTTTGCTGTTGGCCACTCTTGAGGCTGGCAACAAATTCCATGCATCATTGTTGCGCCAAAGTGCAAATGGAATGACGTGATCAACATCAAAATTGTCATTCAAACCAACGCCAGTCCAAACACATTCCAAGTTTGGTAGCCTGGAAAATATTCTTCTCGCCTCTGCAGTACTTCGAATATCTTCCTTCTCAAGAAGCAACCCTACTACTGAGGCCAAGTCAATACCTTTACCCAAGCTCATGGTCTTTTCTGCCCATTGAAGAATCATTGCCTGACTAACCCAATAGCCTAAGTGACTCAACTCAATCCAAAGATCGTTTGGAATCAGAACGCTTTTGGTAGCTGAGTCATATTCAAACATCCGCCCTGTAACTAAGGCTCCCCCTGCGAACTTCACTGGCCCAGTCACTATGGCGGAAGCTATGTCTGACATCACTTTTTTCAATAGTTTTTGTTTGTCAACTGACAATGCATGCTTGTTTCGTTCAATACGAAACCCACTGTAGCCACCAGCCACTAAGTAAAGACTAACAAGTGCACCAAGGCTACGTCTAAATTTAATCCAGTTATCCTCACTTGGCGACTCAGCGTTGATCTGCGGCATGAATACTTTCGATTCAATCAGTGGCCAGTAATATTGCAGCCACTTCTCTGCTACGTGCCTAACCGGCAACGACACTTTGCCATTGGCCAACCAACTGACATTGTTTGGGCTTTGCGTGGCAATTTCTGCCAGCGCTCGAAACAATGCAAACTTATAGGTAGCCGTCTTTTTATCGTGATTCAATACGCCTTCAATTTGATCAATCGGTCTGGTGTTGGCTTCAGACTTCAATTGAAACAGCAGTGACACCCAAACTATGCCTTGGCGTGTCATGGCATCTGAGTTAAGCCATTCATTTATGAGGCTAAATCCCAAGCGCTCGAAGATCAATCGAAGGTAGGCTGATGGGTATGATTTAAATAAACGGCCATTGGCATCACGTTCACTGTTTCCAGTGTCAGCCCTTTGACTAGGCACAGAGATCAATAAACGACCGTTGACCTTCAAACATCGCTTGATTGATAAGGCAGCGTTAAACAGCTGCGTTGAATCAATGTGCATGAGAACGGCACAACACAAAACACCATCAAACTCGGCCCCAAATGGAGCGGGCAGGTCTGGCAACAATCCTTGCACCACCCTGTCCTTTAGTTCAGGGTGAAGGATCTGGGCTAATTCAACGAACTCCTCGGTGCCGTCAACACCAAATGGCTGGAAGCCTTGTTTGAAGAGTTGGGCCAGATCACGACCAGAACCGCAGCCTATATCCAGAATGCGACCACCTAACGAGAAGGACTCAGTGAATCGGTGGGCCAACGGACTGGGGGCTACCTCATAGCGCTGGGCAACTTCATTGGCATGAAGTGCGTAGTAGTCTAGAGTTGGTTGATCCATGATTTAATACGCGGCTATTCAGTTGCTCTGGTTTGTAAAGATACTAACGGATAAGCCTTTCCTTCTTTTTCTTCAGGCGCAACGTGGCCCAGAGGCCATCATCAGCCAATGGACTTTGCAATTGCTTTGCTTCAAATCGATACAAAGGTCAGGTAAATGATTCATATGAACAAGTATTGAACCATTTTATACAATAAAAATAGGTTTTCTCATTGAAAAATAGGTTTTGAACAAGTTTAAACATGGACAAAGTATGGTTCCAAAGCATAATTGACGAATAATCAACCCACAAGGTATCAATCATGTTCACAAAACTGCTTATTTCATCTTGCTTGCTCATCACAACCGCTGCAACTGCAATGAATTCCCAATCAAATGGCGCATCCGATCAAGACCCAACCATATTGCTTGCCAGCAACAACACCACATGGTCATTTGTTGCCCCAAGCAGTTCACAGGGCCTTACCAATGTGCGCGAATTCCACGACATGGGTGCCAGCGGCGTCCAGCAAATCGACTACGTTGTCAACTGCGCAAATCAAACCATGGCCATGTCAGGCTTCCAAATCCTCACTGGCCCTGAAAACAAACCTGTTGGTTTTGTTGCTCCTAAGTCACAAAAACTCAGCTTTTACACCCCGGTGATCGAGCATGACAAAAAAATTGCCAGCAACACATGCCAAAAGCTGGTTGCCTTGAACAGCTTCACACAAGACAACTGACACTTCCGCGATTTGCGCCCGGTTTAACCGAAGGCACTTGTGCACCGCATTAGAAACTTGATCCTGGTTCTGGGTGACCAGCTCGAGTTGAATGCTTCTGCCTTTGATGGTTTCGACAATGCGCAAGACGCTGTTTGGATGGCCGAGGCCCAAGATGAATCCAATCACGTCTGGTCTAGCAAACAACGCATTGCACTCTTCCTCAGTGCCATGCGCCATTTTGCCCAAGCGCTCAGCCAAGCTGGTCGCCCTTTGCACTATCACCGGCTGGACCACCCAGGTCCCACCGCCGCCCTGAAAAGTCTTGGCGCCAAGCTGAACGCCGATCTTCAAACGCTCAAGCCCGAGCAGGTAGTGATGACCGCGCCAGGTGACTGGCGCGTGTTTCAACAACTCAAAGCAGTTGTAGAGTCAACAGGTCTGACGTTGCAAGTGTGTGAAGACCGCCACTTTTTCACCACCGTGAAAGAGTTTGCGGCTCATGCCGAGGGGCGAAAATCGCTGCGACTGGAGTACTTCTACCGCGATCTGCGTAAACGTCACCAGGTCCTGATGGACGGTGATCAACCCGCAGGTGGGCAGTGGAACTTTGACGCAGACAACCGTGAATCTTTCGGGCCGCAGGGCCCCGGCTTGGTGCCCCCGCGTGCAACTTTCGATCCTGATGCGACCACCCTCGAAGTCATCGCGCTTGTCAACACCCGCTTTGCCGACCACCCCGGCACGCTGGACAGTTTTGCCTGGCCAGTGACCCGCGAACAGGCCTTGCATGCGCTCACGCGGTTTGTTGATGAACGCTTGGCGTTGTTTGGCCGCTATGAAGATGCCCTATGGCCAGGCGAGCCTTGGCTCTACCACTCGCATCTCTCTTCGGCCATGAACCTGAAACTGCTGAGTGCGCGCGAAGTTGTGCAAGCAGCCGAGGATGCTTACCGGTCAGGTCAAGTACCGTTGCAAAGCGCGGAAGGTTTCATTCGGCAGATTCTCGGTTGGCGCGAGTATGTGCGCGGCATTTACTGGACGCAGATGCCCGGCTATGTGGCGCTCAACGCCCTGGATGCACAAGAAAAGTTGCCCGACTGGTTCTGGAACGGCCAGACCGACATGGCCTGTCTGCGCGACGCCATCAAGCAGACCTTGGCCCACGGTTATGCCCACCATATTCAGCGCCTGATGGTAACTGGCCTCTACACCTTGCTGCTGGGCGTGCGACCACAGCAGGTCCATGAGTGGTACCTGTCGGTCTACGTCGATGCGGTCGAGTGGGTAGAACTCCCCAACACGCTGGGCATGAGCCAATACGGCGATGGAGGCCTCATGGCAAGCAAGCCCTACGTGGCCACGGGCAAGTACATCCAGCGCATGGGTGGACCTTGCAAGAACTGCCGCTATGACCCTGCGCTTCGCGAGGGCGAAAAGGCCTGCCCCTACACCACGCTGTACTGGGATTTTTTGATGCGCCACGAACCAATGCTTGCCAAGAACGCCCGCATGGCTTTGCAGGTCAAGAACGTGGCGCGCATGACCGACAGCCAAAAGCAGGCTGTGGTGCAACGCGCAGACGCCATCCGCCACGGCGAGGTGGGAGCCAGCACCGTCCCCTGATCAGCCAATTGCGGCGATCTCAGACCAAGTAAGCCAACCGCCTGACAGCAGGTACGGATTCGAGCAATGCCATTGACAGCTGTTTGTTGGCTAACATCAGAAGCCACAAATTGAATTTTTCAAAGGAATCTCAATGAGCACGCTTTCTGTTTCTGAAAATATCGAAAACCATCCACGGGTCAAGGCTGTCTTTGATGACATCAGGCAAACCCGTCAAAGTGATTTTGTCAACAACATGTGGCGCTACATTGCTTTTGACCCTGACTTGCTGGAGAGCACTTGGCGCGAAGTCAAAGCAGTCATGGCAATGCCCTCTGCACTTGACCCACTGACCAAAGAAATGATTTACATCGCGGTATCGGCTAGCAATGCTTGCAGTTACTGTGTTCATTCACACACAGCTGCGGCTAAAAGCAAAGGGATGACATCTGCCCAGCATGCCGATTTACTTCGAGTGATTGCTTTGGCGGGAAAAACCAATCAACTTGCTTCCGCGATGCAATTGCCAATCGATGCTGTTTTCATCCAAGACTGAACTGATCATCTGTTGCCAAAGCCTTGTGCAATCGCCTACGCTGCAATCGCTTCGGTTTTAAGCTTTTCAAAAAGATGCCTATTGCAATTTTTCTTTTAAGTTTTGTTTTATTGACTGGGTCAACACCAGCCTTAGCTCAAGTGGATGCCAGTCTGTTGCAGGCCATAGGTCAACCTGGCGTGATCATCTTGATGCGTCATTCAGAGACGGAACCCGGTTATGGCGATCCACCGGGCTTTCAAATAGATGACTGCAAGACACAACGCAACCTCTCCAAACAGGGCCTTGTGCAAGCTGGCAGCTTTGGTCGCTGGCTTGAAAAAAACAATCTTCATCCAACCCGAGTTCGCTCTAGCCAATGGTGCCGATGTGTTGACACAGCCAATGCGGCTTTTGCTCACCGACTGCAAGTGACAACTTGGTCTGCCCTTAACTCGTTCTATCAAGGTCAAGGAAACCGTTCAGCTCAATTGAGCGAGGCACGCCTTGCAGCACTGGAGATCACCTCAGGTTTTGAGGTATGGATCACTCACCAAGTTGTGATCTCAGCGCTCGCCAACAAGAACCTGGCCATGGGTGAATTCGTGGTTGTCAAAGCCCAATCAGATGGGTCTTTCAGGGCACTCAGCCAAGTACGTTCAATTCATGGTGATTGATTTTGTCCTGCTTGCTCTATAGACTGCCAGTTGATTGAACGTGGTTTTTGCCACGTGCAGTCAATGTCTGATTTGTGTGCGTGCCTACAAGCTTAGGATTGAAAGACGAGCGATGATAAAAAATTGGCTACTATCGGGCTTACTTTTATGGTGTTTTACAGCGTCCGCCGAATGGCGGTTTTTGTTCACGACTCAAATTGAACCTTGGCGACCAGGATCAAAAGGCATGAAGGTAGACCACTACATTGGCGAAATTTCAAGACATGCAGAAAGCGCTCACACCAAAGTAGAAGTTTTACAAAACTTCACAACATTGGAATCGGGAAATGGCCCCAAAAGAAATTGGTCGGTCGTAAAGCAAGAAAAATTCAACTGTGCTCAAGCAAACTTCAGTACTTTGTCCTTTGTTGTTTTTTCCGATTTGAATGGCATGGGCGAAGTTTTAGAAAGATTTGCCGAAACACAGAACACATGGAAAAAAATCGTCACAGATGATTCCATCACGAAGATTCACGGGATCGTCTGCAGCCAAACAGCAACTCAGTGAGAGCAATCTTTTTCAGACCGGGGTTTTGCTTGAACAAAGCAAAGACTAATTGGTTTTCTTCTGCATGGGATCTACAACAGGTGTCCCATTCTGATCAAACCCGTATGGCATGTCCTTCTCGCTGCTTCCATCGCAGGCGGCAGCCATATTGCGTTTAGCGTTGTTGCAAGCAATATTGGCTGTTGTGAAAATCTCGTCTTTCGTTGGGTCTCCCTTTTTGCTGCAGTAGTGGTCGAATTGCATTTTTGTTTGTTCACAAGTGCCACCCCGGGTGTCTTTTTTTTCGGCATGAGCGGTCACCAAAACTGAACTCAATAAAGTCAGAACAAGCATTGATTTCATGATTTTTCCTTGAAGATGAATCGGACCTAAATATTTTTTGCATAGATTCCACTTTAAGCACTAAAGAGCATAAAGTCACTTTTTTTCTTTATGCCACCATCAGAACAGAACACACGCTCAAGTTACAACGACTCTGCTCCCCCGTGATGCATATTACCCTCAGCAGAATAAGGGTTTATCTTAAATTCCTGAAATTTCAGTTATTATTGAAAACTCAAGAAAAAACAAACAATGAACCTGCCTCCTCTCACACAACGTTTTGTCATGCACTTTGGCGAAATGGGAAGCCGATGGGGCATCAATCGCACGGTGGGTCAAATTTACGCTCTGCTTTACGTTTCCACCAAGCCGCTCAATGCCGACGAAGTCGGTCAAGCCCTGGGGTTTTCACGTTCCAACGTTAGCATGGGCTTGAAGGAACTTCAGTCCTGGAATTTGGTTCGACTGATCCACCAACCCAATGACAGGCGGGAGTATTTTCAGGCGCCTGAGGACATGTGGCTGATTTTCAAAACACTTGCAAATGAGAGGCGAAAGAGAGAAATTGACCCAACCTTGTCGATGTTGCGAGACGCTTTGATGGAGCAACCCAGTGTTGCTGAGGATATCCACGCTCAAGAGCGCATGCGGCAGATGCATGCGTTCATTGACTCGATGACCAACTGGCTTGATGAGGTACTGCGGATGGAACCCTCAACGCTCAGCAGCCTGATGCAAATGGGCTCAAAAGTACAAAAGCTGCTCGAGATCAAAGATCGGGTCAAGAGCGCGATCACCGCCAAAACTTGAGATTTCGCTGCCATGATCTGCAATGACTGCCCAGCAAGACCCCCACCCCAACATGATTTGAAAAACGAGACTGAAATTCACTACCTAAAGGACAAAAAATGACCACCCAACAAATCACAGTCAGTACCCAACTGAAAAATTATTGGCAACAACTGCCAGACCTGAGTTTCAGCCATATCCTCTTGAGGATACCTCTGTCTGTGATGTTCATAAACCAAGGACTCAGCAAGCTTCCATTTGATGCCGCAGTTGGTCAAGGCATGGGAATACCTGCCTTGGTCTGGTGGTTTGTCTGCTACGGTGAGATAGCAGCTGGCTTGGGGCTGCTGTTGGGCGGATTGACAACACTTCCAAAGGTCAAAGACATCGCATCTTTGGCTGTCTTGGGTGATTTGATCACTCGATTCAGTGGAATCGTGATGTGTTGCATCGTGACAGGCATCATTTGGACCATCTTAAAGCCCGAGAACTTGATCACTTTCATGCTGACAGACTACCTGCACTTTTCTCTTTGGGCTGGTGGACTGTATTTTGGTCTCCGAGGAAATTGGGCCGTTGCGGTTGATAACAAACACTGACAAACCCAGTCTGGCGTTTGGCCCGCCCTCAATACAGTAGACATCCATGCATGTCACAGCTGTGTTGGGGGATCCTCACCATGGCTCATCAAAGTATCAATGAGTTGCAACCTTTTCAAGGGATCAAGCTCTGACAAGAGTTGTACCTTGAGTTCTGTATCGATATCCAAAGCTTCGGCATATCGATCTGCCACCCAACCACATTGGTCTAAGCAATAGGGCTGGAAAATAGGCAACCTGTTGATCCGCCCCTGTTTTTGAGCTGTCGAAATGATTTTCCCCAAACGTCCGGCAAGGTGTTCCAGGTGCACTGGTATCTCAACCTCTGAGTCTTGAGCAAAAATCGAAACATCACCTTGCCATACGCCATATGGTCCGGGCTTTGTGTCGATTAGCTCAAAGCGCACCCCCCCCCGGCAAATGACATGAAACAAGTTGGGTTGCACTTGCTCAAAGTCCCGAATATGTGCTTGGCAACCATGGCTGTGCAACATGGGTATCTCTCCTGGCACCTGCACCTCGCTGCCTTGTTTCAGCCACACCACGCCAAAAGGTTGTTGTTGTTGATGGCAGCGTTTGATCAAGTCGAGATATCGCACCTCAAAAATTTGAAGCGCTAACATGCCATCAGGAAACAGCCCGTGTGAAAGAGGGAAGAGTGGTATTTGGTGCATCTCGATATGTGTAAAAAATGGATTGAGAAACCATTGCTGGTTGCTGAATGTGGCGGTCAAACTAAAACTTTTCCCAGAGCCTTTCAACAACATATTTTGCACCTCTGGGGCTGAGGTGATCGTCATCCATGTAAAGCAAGATGTCATCGCGCGCACCAAAACACCATTCGTCATCACACAGTGCTTGCGCTAAATCTATGACTCGAATACCCGGTCTTGCTGACAAGATTTGATTCACTAAAGACTTGTGCCTATCGGTTCGGGCTAAAAAGTCGCGTTTTGAAACTGCGCATGGCATCCTGGCTCTGTCATTGATCACCATGGGCCTGAAAGTAAAGCAGCTTCTGATGTCAAATCCAAGTTCTGGCACATCATGGAGAAAAGTGATTTTTTTATCCGCTGCTGACAATGCATCTAAGGTGTTGGCGAGACCTTTAACAAAAACTTCCTCATTGCTTCGCAAACCTTTTTCTTCTCCATCAAAGTGCAGAACCCAAGCGCCAAATTGTGAAGCTTCTGCATCGCCAAAACCCATTCCCGATGTGTACATTGGCCCCCTGCTGGTCAAAACCACTTCCTTGATTGCGGGGTCATTGACGATGCGCAAAATGGCTTGGGTCCCCTTTTGCAAGCAATTTCTGGTATCACCGCCAAGGTCTTGAATAACCACATTCAAGAGCGGCGGACAACCATCACTGCCGCCGTAAAGCGCCAAGGTCTGACCCTTGGATTTATAGCGATCCACCAACCCAGGGTATATCGTCAATGCATGGCTGTCACCCATGACAACAATCGATGGCTCAGGACCACTGGCCAGACAACGCGGCCCCTCGTTACTTGTTTGACTGCAATAACCATCTGTGCTGTTGGGCAAGTCAAATGAAAGATCAGCCATTTGAAGTTCTATCAACTGATTCTTAAATCTTGACTTGAATCCCTCTGCGATGTGTGTGCCCCAACCCAAGCTTGCAGTAATGAACATCAAAATGACCAATAGAAATGTTTTGACTTGGAGATGGCTTCCATGGCGAACTGGTCGTTCAACACCATGGTAGGTAAGCAAAGACAATACGAAAGCTGCTGCAATGCAAAAGATTTGAATCGGCCAGTCGGGCTGATTTTGTTCAAGAATTCTTGAAAACGAAAGCAACGGCCAATGCCAAAGATACAACGGGTAGCTGATCAAGCCAATTCCTACAAGCAGACGACTTGAGAGAACCGTTTGGTTCAACCATGATTGACTTCCAGCACCCATGATCAATAAGGTCCCCAGCACCGGCAGCAGTGCCAAAACGCCCGGATAGCGCTGATCCTGGTCAATCACAAGAAACCCCAGTATCAACAGCAGTAGTCCGAAGATCGACAGTCCCCCTCGAAGATGTGTGTTGTTGGCAAGCTTGGTTTTGTCCGCGCCTGACACCTGAGAGCCAGCCTGCGCCGACTGGGCCAACAAACTGCCCGCTAACAGTTCCCATATACGGGTGAATGGCAAGAAAAAGCTTGCTGACGGATACCTTTCCATCATGAATACATTCAAGAAAAACGAGCAAAGCAAGATGACCCATGTGAGCCGAAATGCATTGAATCTGTATTTGTAGATCAAGCATAAAGTCACAGGCCAGAACAAATAAAATTGCTCCTCGACACCCAGACTCCAAAGATGCAGGAGCGGTTTTAAATTGGCGGCGTAGTCAAAGTACCCGCTTTCGCTCCATAGGATCCAGTTGGGGATCAAAAGTGCTGCAGCAGCAATATGCTTGCCAAGTAATTTATATTCATCTGACAGCAATGCGAACCAACCAAATGATTGGCACGCCAACAGCACCAAAATCAGTGATGGAAAGAGCCGTCTTATCCTGCCAGCATAAAAAGAGCTGATCTTGAAATATGGGTTTTTAAGACCTTTTTGAATGAGTTGAGTTATTAAAAAGCCAGAGATCACAAAGAAAATATCAACCCCAATGAAGCCGCCTGAAAGCCAATTGGGAAAAGCATGAAACACGATGACTGCCAGCACGGCAACTGCACGAAGCCCGTCTATGTCTGGACGATAGGCTGTTTCATTGGATAAGTTCATTCGCAATCAATGCCTAGACCGAGGATGTGCTGTGATCTACCTTAGGCATCGGACCTGCCCTCTGCCAAACGATGGATGACTTGCTGACCTGATTGAGCAATTTTTTGCATACTGGCCTCCAACAGCGCCATTTCCCTGAGTGACTGAGACAAAGCCTGGTACTGGGCAGCCTGCGCTTTGGCTATGTCTGGCGAGGGTGATGCATCCAGGACGGCATTGGTGATTGACGAAAAACTCCCCTGTAACTTCGCCAACTGAGCGCGCAAAGGACCAAGCTCTTCGCGTCGCTCAGAAGAACGGGACAAGTCGTCCAGGGTTTGAACCAACACCTCAAATGCACCTGTCTCACGCGCAGTAACAATTTGCATGGACAAGTTTCGTTGATTTTCATTCCAGCTATGTTGGAATGTATCGTCACGCATTCCGTCCAGTTGCTGCTCAAGATGACGGTTAAGGACACCAAGGCGCGAGCCAACGGACACTACTTCGCTGAGAATGGTGTCGAGATCGTGCACAATTTGTTTGACTCGATCTAAGAAATGATTGATGTCCTGCGCCAATTCTCCAAATTCATCCTTGGAATTGACTTTGGTACGAGGCGACAAGTTCATCACCCCTTTAGCCAATGAGGCTGCCGTGGTTCGCAGTGCCAACAAGGGCTCCATACGAACTTTCAGCAAAAAAAACAAAACAATGGTGTGTATGACGATTTTCAGGCTCAGTGCACTGGCAGTGACACGGACCTCATCCAACCAGCTGGCCACCTTACGAGACAAATAACTTCTGACTGTGACTGTGCCAAGGACGTCGCCTACTTTTGCCTTGACATGACAACCCAAACAAAACTGTTCAGCTTTGAGCTGTGCGGATGATTCCTTGTTCTCACCCTCTTGCCAGAGCTGTACCAAGCCCAAGGGATTTAATTTAAAGGTTTGCTTGATCGACTCAATGGTTATTTCTGAAGGCACAACTGCAATCGACAACCCCAAACCGTCATAGTTGCGGTTCAAGATCGGATAAACCGTTTGGGCCGCTGTGGGCCCACCAGAGTTCAGCATGATCGATTTGACGTCTTCAGCCAGTTGCTCAGCAGCACGCTCAACACGCTGGGGTTCATTGCTTTTGAAGTCATAGACAACCATTGCGTAGCGAATACCTAACTCAAGGCCAGCAACCACGATCAAAAGGAAGAAGAAATCTCGGATCATGTGAAACATGAATGACTGCTCAAACCCAAAACTGGTCTCTTTCATGGATGCTCCTGTTGACTTGTTCAAAATGTTAAACTCAAATCCAAATTAGTCCAAATGAGCTTTCTTATTCCCTCAGCAAGCATTTCACAATTGGATAACTAACCCCAATGTCAGTCAGCAAATTGATTAAGTCCAGAGCTTTGACTGCAAGTGATATTTCCTTTGTGATTCAAATGGCATGGGAAGACCGCACTTCCTTTGAGACGATCAAGGAACGAATCGGTCTCACCGAGTCAGAGGTCATCTGCCTGATGAGGGCTGAATTAAAGCCCCAGTCCTTTAACTTATGGAGAAAGCGGGTTGCGGGCAGGGTGACCAAACACCGTGCGTTGAGAAACCCAGCAATGAAGTTCAATGACCTTCAAATTGCCGATCACCGCAGAGCCAATTGCTGAGTGGAAACAAAGCTGTCCAGACCTTCAATGACTGCACACAGCATCGGATATGCAGGTCTGATTCCATTCATCTGCCTATCAGCCGTCTCGGTTTTCTTCCATGGCATTCATCAGTCAGCCATTTTGTTCAGCTTGCTGGCTTATGGCGCAACCATCATCAGTTTCTTGGGTGCTGTCCACTGGGGACTGGCCATGCGGGAGGAGCAGCCAGATCGGACATCCATCATCTGGGGTGTGGTTCCCAGCCTTTTGGCATGGGTCAGTTTGATTGTTGATACCCGTTGGGGGCTTGGGATCCAATTCACCACACTGTGGATTTGTTTTGTTGTTGACTTCAAACGTTACCCTGTATTTGGTGTTTCTCAATGGCTGAACATGAGATTCAGGCTGACCGTCATAGCTGGTATTTGTTTGGCAGCGCCAGTTTTAACGTAAATGATTTTTTTCAAAAATCCTATCGTACTGGTCATTGAAAATGAGTTATGCCCTGGTCTGGTTCAAGCGCGATTTGCGTTGGTACGACCATGCGGCGCTCACTCAGGCCAGCAAACTCGGCCCAGTTCGCTGTATCTACGCCATTGAGCCAGAGCTGTGGCTCCAACCCGATGCGGCTCTTCAGCACTTTGAATTCATCCGCGAATCCTTGCAAGATTTGGATGCGCATTTACGTAGTCTGGGTGGTCAAGTTGAGATCCACCTTGGCGACATGGACACTGTTTTGTCTGGCATTTGGCGAGAGGCTCCATTCACAGCACTGTATTCACACGAAGAAACAGGCAATGGATGGACTTATGCACGAGACCTGAAGGTGGCAGACTGGTGCAAACACCATGGCATTCCTTGGCATGAATTTCCCCAATTCGGTGTCGTCAGAGGCTTGAAGGATCGTGATCTGTGGCAACGCGCTTGGGAGCAGCATATGCGCATGCCTCAGTCAAATATTGAAACATTGCGTTTTTGGCGTCCAACCACTACCAAGTGCTTGGTGATGACTGCCCCATCCTGTTTGCACCACAACCCGCCACAGCGTCAACTCGGAGGGCGCAAGCTCGCATTGCAAACAATGCACAGCTTTCTCACTGCACGCAGCATCGGCTACCGAGGCGGCATCTCCTCTCCTATCAGCGCGCCAGATGCCTGCTCACGATTGTCGACTTACCTGACCTACGGTTGCATCAGCATGCGTGAAGTGGTGCAATATACCCGCGCTCAGCTCGAGCGACTTCCACCCCAGGCCTGCCGTCACCGCGCCGGCCTGACAGCTTTCATCAGCCGCCTGCATTGGCATTGCCATTTCATACAAAAACTAGAGAGTGAACCTGCCATTGAATGGCGAAACATGCACCGTGGCTACGATGGCCTGCGAGAGCAAGAATTCAACCTTGATTATTTTGAAGCGCTGAAAAACGCAAGAACCGGCTGGCCCATGGTTGATGCATGCGTTGTGATGCTCAAGGAAACCGGATGGCTGAACTTTCGCATGCGTGCGATGTTGGTCTCGGTGGCAGCTTACCCCTTGTGGTTGCACTGGCGACCCGTGGGTCATTGGCTGGCTACGCAGTTTTTAGATTACGAACCCGGCATCCATTGGAGCCAATTGCAAATGCAATCCGGAACCACGGGTATCAACACCACACGGGTTTACAACCCAGTCAAGCAAGCCCAAGATCACGATCCCCACGGTCAATTCGTCAAGCATTGGTTGCCTCGCATGCGCAATGTTCCGCAGGCTTGGTTGTTCCAACCTTGGCTGATGACCCCCGACACCCGCACCAGTGGTGGCGTTCAAATGGACATACCAGAACCCTTGGTGGACTTGGCCACAGCCACGCGGGAATCCAAACAAAGACTTCACCAGCTCAGGCAAACACCCTCAGTCAGGGCCGGCAAAAAGGAGGTGGTTGAAAAGCATGCGTCACGCAAGAAGCCAAAATCTGTTTCCAAGCCATCGCCGCTTCACAGAAAAGACAAGCGCCAACTGGGATTTGATTTTTAACTCAAGAAAGTGCAGGAGGTAACGACTTGGGCTCGCGCAACCAGCTTGGTTCGTTACGCGCCCCATGCCAGCTTCACAACGCACCAGCATGCCCAACTTTTACTGGACAAGCCGTCGGTTGACATACCTGCTTTTTTCCAAGGTGGCAATGGCCATTGAATTGGGTTGCTGATTGTCTCTGACGCTGCTGCCCGCTGAAAAAGCTTTGAATTTACCTATGACCAAGTGTTGGAGCAAGGCTTGCGCCAACAAAGCTGGCGTGAGCCGGTCAATGCCTTTCATAACCGACACAGGCGCTGAGGCTAGGCGGTCACTTTCACGCCCTTCCAAAAAGCGACTCGCCCTCGGATTTCTTCAGCCTCTGGTTTGGGATCAGCGTAAAACCAAACGGCATCACTGTTGAGTTCCCCATTGACCAACAAAGACAAATAGCTTGCCTGCCCTTTCCATGCACAGATGGTTTTGTGGTTGCTGTTGGATACATAGTTGGGATTCAATGCATCAGCAGGGAAATAGTGGTTGCCCTCAAGTAAAACAGTGTTGTTGCTTTCGGCAACCACGGTATCGTTCCAAATGGCTCTCATCTCAAAGTCTCCTGTGTGTGAGGAATGTCAAACCAAAGCAGGCCAAAGTATTGGTCTGGGTCGGTCCAAACCGCGCCAACTTGCAGGCCAGCCAATTTTGCTGCTTGTTCCACCCCGGCAAGGGTGAACTTGTGCGAGTCCTCTGTATGCAGGGTTTCGCCTTGTGCAAACGTGTAAGCCACACCATTCAAATGCACTGTTTGCGGCTTCAAGCTGAGCAAGTGCATTTCTATGCGTTGCTTGGGCGAGTTATAGAACGCACTGTGCGCAAATTGTGTAAGGTTAAAGTCGGAGCCGAGCTCACGGTTGGCGCGCGCCAACACATTCAAATTGAACAAAGCTGTGACGCCTTCTGCATCGTTGTACGCAGTGTGCAATACCGCCGGCGACTTCACCAGATCAACACCTATCAGCAAGGCACCACCCCGCAAGTGCAACGCACAATTTTGGAAAAAAACATGGGCTTGATCGGGCGAAAAATTGCCAATGGTTGAGCCCGGGAAAAATGCAATCCGCCGCCCTGCACCGGGCAATGCATTAGGCAAATACCAGGGTTTGGTGTAGTCAGCCACCAAAGGTTGAATCAGGAGTTGCGGGAACTCTGCTTGCAAGTCTGCACTGGCAGCATGCAAATGCGAGCCAGAAATATCCATCGGCACAAACCGGGCTGGGCTCTGGGCCGCCCTGAGTAAATGACGCACCTTTTGCAATGAGCCTGCGCCAAATTCGATGATGTCCGCCCGCTCTCCCATGGCACTTGCCATGTCCTGCGCGTAGGTTTTCAAAATAGAAAGCTCAGTTCGGGTTGGGTAGTACTCGGGCAATTCACAGATGCGGTCGAACAAGTCAGAGCCGACTTGATCATAAAAATACTTGGGAGAAATTCGCTTTGGCTTTTGCAACAGCGCAGTTTGCAGGTCCTGCATGAATTGCAGACGCTCAGATTCAAGGCTAGTCATGCTCAGTGGTTTCAGGTGTCTTTGGCCAAACGCAAACCGCTGAATTCCCAACGTGCTGCTGCAGGTAAAAAATTGCGGTAGGGGTGTCGACTGTGTTGTGCGGGCGAAGCAAAACTGCTGCCGCCCAACACATGTTAACCCACCATGAATTTAGCGTTGTATTCGCGCACTGCACCGCTGGCTGGAACGAACCCAGGATACGGTTCGTAAGCTGAACGGGTTGATTGCCATGCCTGGGCATGCAAGCCTTTCAAACCAAATACTTGCCCAATGTGCAGAAGGGGCGGGCAGGTCATTGGGTGCCAGCCAATACAGCGGGCATTGCCAGTCGTTTTCAACACCTGCGCTCGGCCTTCAGACAACCAGTGGTCAGCGTTGTCATAGCCGCCGTCTTGAATGAAAGACAAATACTCACCAAAGGTGAGCAGCCGGTTAGCGATTTGAAATCGTTGGACAAAACGCTGGTGCGCGTTTCGTTGTCGAAACAAAACCCAGGCTGATCCTCAGCGTTGAGTGGCGCTGCAATCCTCAAGGAATGAGATCGCAGGTCTTGGTAACGGGCTAAAAGCGAGGACTGCAACCAATGTATCGATGTCATGGGTGGCTTAGGAAAGAAAATTGAGCAAGCTGGTGATCACCAGTGCGTTGGTGAAGTCAATGAAAAATGCGCCAACGATAGGAGCCACCAAGAAGGCACGTGGTGAAGGCCCATAGCGATCGACCACCGAGTGCATCACCGCCATGGCGTTGGCGGTGGTACCGAGCATGAATCCGGTGAATCCGCCGCTCATGACAGCGGCATCATAGTCATTGCCCATGACCTTGAAAACCACAAACCAGCAAAAAAGGGCGATCACGGTGACTTGAACAAGCATGTTGACCAGCAAAGGCATAGCGATCGAGGTCAACTCCCACAACCGCAAGTTCATCAACGCCACGGACAGAAACAGACTCAAGCAAACCACGCCGATGCGATCGGTGAAACCGTGGGGAATTTTGAGCCATCCGGTTTGATCGTCCAAGTTGCGAATCACAGCACCCATGATCATGGCGCCCACGTACCCCGGCAAGGTCAAGTCGGCCGACTTCATGAGGCCGCCCATCCACGCGCCAATGCCCATGGCAACCAACAATACGCTGATGGCCCTGAGGACAACCACCAAATCGCCCTCCTCATTCGATACACTGTCTGCGGTGTTGAGTGCATTCACGCCTCCCACCCCTTTTTCGCTTGCACGCAACTGGTTTTGCTCAAGTAATTTGGTGACAATGGGCCCGCCAAGCAAACCACCCAACACGATACCCGCCATGGCTGCGGCAATCGCAACAGTCTCTGCTGATGCCACACCAGCGGCTTGAAACTGCGGTGCAAATGCAAGCGCGGTTGCCGGGCCACCGGCCAATGCGGCCGGCCCGATCAAAACCCCAAGCAAAGGAGGTTGGTCAAAAGCGACTGCTGTTGCGATACCAATCAAAGCCTGCACCATGGCCATGAATGTTGCAAGGCCCAAAAAAACCAAGGCTTGACGGCTTCCGCTGCGTAGCAGGTTGACACTGGCACTCAGTCCAATGGTGGTGAAAAAAGCGGTCATCAATGGGGCTTGCAGCGTCGTGTCAAACTTCACTTGCGAGACATTGAATTCATGGGCTAAGAACACAAAGATGGAAACCACCAGCCCACCAACCACTGCACCTGGAATGTTGTAACGCCTAAGTATTGGAATGCGCTCAAGCATGGCCATGCCCAAAAGCAATGCGACCGCACCTACAGCCAAAGTTTGAATAAAGTCGAGCGCTAACAAATGGACAATTGAATCATTGAAATGAAAATAATTGAGTCTTTACCAGACAAGGTCATTGTAATTTGTCTGAACCCACTCAACATACAAGATGTAAGATGTTAATTGTTTTTTAATTTTCTAAGGAACATCTCATGAACAACCGTTTTATATCCATTGCCATGGCTTTGTTGATTGGTTTTTCCAGCTTGACTGCTGAAGCCGCCAGACGCATGGGCTCTGGAAAATCCATGGGTCAACAATCCAACAATGTGTCTCAAACACAAGGCACCAAGCCGGCACAAAACGCAACCCCTGCGTCACCTGCTGCCGCAGGTGCTGCTGCACCGCAAAGAAGCCCTTGGGGAGCCATGCTTGGCGGACTTGCAGTCGGTCTTGGCTTGGCATGGCTGGCCAACTCAATGGGTTTTGGTGAAGAGTTTGGACAAATCATCATGTTTGGCCTCATTGCGCTGGCGATCATGATGGCCTTCGGTTACTTCATGCGCCGCAGAGCATTAGCCAACATGGGATCCGCGCCTGGGTCACTTGCTTACCAAGGCGCCGCAGCTTCCTATCCCACCCAACAACCCAGCGCCTTGTTTAAGACCGAGCAAAATACACAACCCATGAACACCGGCAGCATGATTGGTTCAGCTGTCGCAGGTTTTCAGCCCAATTGGTCTGTGCCCGCCGGATTTGACGTGGATGGCTTCTTGACCAAGGCCAAAGAAAACTTCGTGACCATGCAAGACGCTTGGGATCGCTCAGACACTTCCAGCCTGCGCCAGCTCATGACAGACAACATGTTGACTGAAATCAAAGCACAAATTACCGAGCGTGATGCAGCCAGCTCACCAGGTCAAGTGTCAATGACTGAAGTGGTTTCACTCGACGCCAACTTGCTGGGTATTGAAGAGTCGGTTGACGGTTACCTGGCCAGCATTGAATTCACTGGAATGATCCGCGAAACATCCAATGCCTCACCCGAATCCTTCAAGGAAATTTGGAACATGTCGCGCAGCAAACATGACAACAGTGGCTGGTTGCTTGCCGGTATTCAAGGCTTCTAACCACCCCCATCTGTTCAGGCGCCTCTGACATGCAAGAAGACCCAAGATGCTGCGGAACTGGCACTTGCATCATCAACCACGAAGGTGTTTGTTGGTGCGGCCAGTCTTGGGACGGTGAAAAAATGTGCATGCCCAAAAGCATGCCTGACCACCTGTCAGACGCAACCCAAAAATCAGCAGGCCCTAGGGTGGCGCAGACCCAAGGTCTTGGCCACCCGAACTCGGACCCTTAAAGCAAGCTGCAGCAGCAGAAGCTTTCGCCACGTCAAGTCTGGGTATGGCGGCCAGCATGGGGGCATCGATGCTTTGCGCGATGGTATCGATGTTTTCTTGCAAATACATCATCCGCTCCACGCTGTTGGCAACCCAGCCCATCAGCTCTAAACCTCTGGCCGAAATCGCCTCTGCGGTCAACAGTGCCTGATTGATACAGCCAAGGCGCATGCCAACCACCATCACCACCGGCAGATTCAGGTCCTTGGCCAAATCCGCTGTGTCATATCCCCGAGTCAAGGGGACGCGAAATCCACCGACACCTTCCACCACCACGGCCTCGCATTGCGCCCTCACCTGCTGATAGCAACGAAGGATATGCTGAGGGTCAATCACCTGGCGCACCAAATTGGCTGCGATATGGGGTGCAGCTGGTGTTTGAAAAAGGTAAGGGGTGGTGATGTTTTGCGGCAAGACAACGTTTACGCAGGCTGCCAGTGCGTCCACATCCTCATTGCACCAACGCCCTTCATGCCAATGGGCACCTGCGGCCACCGGCTTCATCGCTGCGACGCGGTACCCCTGCTGAACTTGCAAGTGCACCAAGGTGGATGCAACCAAGGTCTTGCCAATCTCCGTGTCTGTACCGGTGACAAAACAAGAAAAAGCCTGCTTGGTCAGTGCATCAGTCATGGGCATGCTGCGTGAGAAAAAGCCTGCACCAATTGATTGATGTCTTGCTCGGTATGGCTGGCGGACAAGGTGATTCTCAATCGTGCTGTGTTGACAGGCACGGTGGGCGCGCGAATCGCACTGATCCAAATGCCCTGTGCAAGCAAAGCCTCGGAGGCTTGCAATACGGCTTGGTTGCTGCCCAAAACCATGGGCTGTATCGGTGATATTGATGGCAAACGTTGCCAAGCGGCTGGAGCAGGTGCGGTTGACAACTGCTGAACCAAAGCTTGTAGATGCTGACGTCGCCGGCGGCCCTCATCACTGCGAATGATGCGAATACTGGTGAGCAACGCATGTGCCAGTGCGGGAGCGGCAGCAGTTGTATAGATGTAAGCACGCGAACGCTGCACCAGCCATTCAACCAGATGCTCGTGGGCCGCCACAAAGGCACCACCCACCCCGGCAGCTTTACCCAGCGTACCCATGTAAATCAACTGTGGTGATTGCAAATGGAAATGCTCCAAGATGCCTGCGCCGCTATTGCCCAATACGCCAAAACCGTGCGCATCGTCGACCAACAGCCAAGCACCATGCTGTTCACACAATCGCAGCAATGCAGGCAGCGGTGCGATATCACCGTCCATGCTGAACACCCCATCGGTCACCACCACCTTGGTCCCATGCTGGCTTGCAGCGAGCTGGCTTGAAAGGTCATTCATGTCCACGTGCGCATAAATGTGACATGGTTCACGTGTCAACCGAATGCCATCTATCAAGGATGCATGGTTCAAGCGATCAGAGAAAAAAACAATGTCACCAGGGGATGCGCTTGCCAAGGCAGTCAACACCCCCAAGTTGGCCATGTAACCGCTGGAGAAATACAGCGCCCTTGCTGCGGGCAGATACGGTGAAAGCACCGAGGCCAGCAACTCTTCGAGTCGATCATGGGCTTGTGAATGGCCGCTGATCAGATGAGAAGCCCCACTGCCTGCGCCGTAAACACTGACACCCTCTTTGAGGGCTTCCAGTACTTGCGGGTGGGAGGCCAAACCCAAATAGTCGTTGCTGTTGAACGTGAGCAGTGGGCGACCATCCACCAACATCCGAGGGTCACAGGCTGAGCCAACGCTGCGTCTGATCCTTTTGAGCCCCCCGGTTTCCAATCCCCCTAGATGCGAGGCCAATGTGACTAATGGCTTGAAGTTCATGGTTGGATGACTTCATGAAAAACCGCTTCTAAGCGGTCAGCCAAGAACCCGACATCTGAATCACTCAACACATACGGTGGCATCACATAGACGGTGGTACCAATCGGGCGCAACAGCAATTCATGTTTCAAAGCACTGGCGAAAAAGCGCCGTGAGAAATCAGCAGCCAGGACTGGATCTTCAACTTGCGCATCGAATGCCCAGATCATGCCTTGTTGACGAAAGTGTTTGACTTGGGGGTGATTCGCCAAGGATGCAAACCCTCGAGTCAATTGCTCGGCAAGCACGAGGTTGTGGGCCAGCACATCATCTTGCTCAAAAATAGCAAGCGTGGCCAATGCAGCGCGGCAAGCCAGGGGATTGCCGGTGTAGGAATGCGAATGCAAAAACCCCCGTGTCAGGCTGTCACTGTAAAAGCATGCATAAATGTCCTCTCGCGTCATCACCAATGACAAGGGCAAGTAACCCCCGCTGATGCCTTTTGACAGACATAAAAAATCAGGCCAGATACCTGCATGCTCGCAAGCAAAAAAGCGACCAGTACGCCCGCAACCCACTGCAATTTCATCCGCAATCAAGTGAACATTGTGTGCACTGCACAAGCGCCGAATTTCACGCAAATACAAGGGGCTGTGCATGGCCATGCCTCCAGCGCATTGCACCAAAGGCTCGATGATCACAGCGCTGATGTGCGCTGAACGCTGCACGAGCAATGCCTCGAATTCATGCACGGCGCGCATGGCCACTTGGTCCGCGGTCTCCCCCTGCATCGCCTGGCGAGTATCTGGCGACATGATGCAGTGGGTCGGTTGCAGCAAGGCGGCATAGGCATCACGAAAAATCGGTACATCGGTGACGGCAAGAGCGCCAGCAGTTTCACCGTGATAGCCGCCTCTCAAACACACGAACTCCCTTTTGCCATCCAAGCCCTGGTTGCGCCAAGTGTGAAAGCTCATCTTCAGCGCAATCTCTACAGCTGAAGCACCGTCTGACGCATAAAAGCAGTGCCCAAGTGCATGACCTGTCAGAGCCGAGAGTTTTTCTGACAAAGACACCACCGGTTCATGCGTAAAGCCTGCCAACATGGCGTGCTCCAGGGTGTCGAGTTGCTGCTTCAAGGCCGCGTTGATGGTGGGGTTGGCGTGACCAAACAAATTGACCCACCAAGAGCTGATGGCGTCGAGGTAACGGTGTCCATCTTGGTCAAACAACCATGGGCCGCGACCGTGGCTGACGGCGACCAAGGGCACGGTTTCATGGTGTTGCATTTGAGTACACGGATGCCAGACGCTTTGCAAACTGCGTTGTACCCATTGCGAAGAATGTGAGCTCAGACGAATTCCCTTGTTCGGTAAATGCTGGTGTTTGTCGACTGCGTGGATTATCTTGTGCGATTTAGCCTTGTGACCAGTAGGTTTATTTGTTGCTATATTCGAAGCGTCCATCCATTTCACCTTGTCCATGTCATCCACAGCCACACCACACGCTCAGTCAGTTCATTTTCACAAGCCGATCAAGCCCCATGTCAATAACCCTGAAAGATGGGGTCGTGTTGACGTTGAGGCCTTGTTCAACCTGCCCTTCAACGACTTGATCTTCCGGGCGCAGCAAATTCACCGCGAGCATTTCAACCCCAATGAAATTCAGCTCTCCACCTTGCTGTCCATCAAAACCGGCGGCTGTCCAGAGGACTGTGGCTACTGTCCTCAATCCGTGCACTACGACACCGGCGTTGAAGCCGCCAAGATGTTGGACATAGAGTCGGTCAAATCGGCGGCCTTTGAGGCAAAACAAAATGGCGCAAGCCGTTTTTGTATGGGTGCCGCGTGGCGCGAACCCAAAGACCGCGACATTGAGAAAGTGGCGGAACTGGTTCGCACGGTCAAAGCCATGGACATGGAAGCTTGTTGCACCCTGGGCATGTTAAGTGCGTCACAAGCTGACGCCCTCAAAGAAGCGGGCTTGGATTACTACAACCACAACCTTGACACCACACCTGAGATTTACGGCGACATCATCACCACACGGGATTACCAGGAGCGGCTCGACACACTGGCCCATGTCCGCTCAGCCGGGATGAGCGTATGCAGCGGAGGCATTGTTGGCATGGGTGAGAGTCGCGGCCAGCGCGCAGGACTGGTGCATCAGCTCGCCAACCTGACGCCCTACCCAGAATCCGTACCAATCAACCACCTCGTCCAGGTTGAAGGAACCCCTTTACATGGCACCGAATCGCTCGACTTGCTTGAGTTTGTTCGCACGATTGCTGTCGCTCGTATCACCATGCCCAAAGCCCGGGTGCGTTTATCGGCTGGCCGCCAAGAAATGGGTGAAGCTATTCAAGCCCTGTGTTTCATGGCCGGAGCCAATTCCATTTTTTACGGTGACAAATTACTCACCACAGGCAACCCAGATTGGCAAAAGGATCAAGCCCTGATGCACAAGTTGGGGCTCTATACTGCCTGAATGATCTTGTGCCCTCGGTTCCTCCTCGTATGGCTTTTAGGCATTTTTTGCACTGGAGGCGCCATGGCCATCGAAGAGCCCAAATTTGAAATCTTGTTTTCTGACAAGCAGCATGAGATCAGAAAGTACGCCCCCCTGATCGTCGCTGAAACCTTGGTCGACGGCGACATGGACGATGCATCCAGCAAAGGTTTCAGGCTGATCGCAGACTACATCTTTGGCAACAACCAAATGGCCAATTCAACAAGCAGTGGAAAGATCGCCATGACAGCGCCGGTGATCGTCGAGCCCCAATCCACCAAAATCGCCATGACCGCACCTGTGACCATAGAGCCTCAGCTCGATGCGACCAGCATGCAGACTTCAAAGCGATGGCTGGTTAAGTTTGTGATGCCCAGTCAATACACCTTGGCATCGATTCCCAAGCCTAAAAACAGCGCGGTGACCTTGCGAGAAATACCAAGCAAATATTTTGCAGTACTGAAATTTTCAGGCTTTAATACTTCGGTCAGGGTTCAAACCAAAACCCTTGAAGCCCAGCAGTGGGCCGCGCAAAAAAACCTACAAACCCTTGGTCAGCCCCAACTGTCGAGGTATGACCCACCTTGGACATTACCCATGTTCAGGCGCAATGAAATCATGATTGAAATTGCCGCACCCTGAGTTGCACTGGCAACGACTGATGGCGCTGCACTGATGAGCGGCATTGGCGGTTGTTCCGCTCAGCGGTACTGTTTGCGCAACTCGGATTTTTGTATCTTGCCGGTGCCACCCATCTTGTCTGATTTCATGGATGCGCACCCGAAAGTGGAGTTGTTGATGCAACTGACCAACCGGCATATCGACTTGATCAATGACTTTATGAAACCGCGTTTGAAATTGAACGAGAAAGGATCGGCTTGATGCACTCCAAAGCTCCAGCCAATGAAGACTTGAAACTCGGCGCGGTGGTGTTGGCCGGTGGCCAAGGTTCACGCATGAATGGCGTGGACAAAGGCTTGCAACTGCTGCATTCTCAAAGCCTTGTAACGCACGCAGTAAAACGCTTGCAAGCGCAAACGATAGCCATTACTGCAATTGCTATCAATGCCAATCGGAACTTGAGGAATTACCAAAAATTGGGCTTTGAAGTGTGGCCCGATGAACAATCTGACTTTGCAGGACCATTAGCTGGCTTTATGGTTGCCATGAAGCATTGCGCATATCCCTACCTGCTGACCGTACCATGTGACACCCCTTTGTTTCCCTTAAATTTGGCAGAAAAACTGACGCAATCATTGCGCAGTCATGATGCTGAAATTGCCTTAGCTGCAACACCTGATGTTGATGGTGTGCTGCGCCGACAACCGGTGTTTTGTGTACTCAAGGTGTCACTCAAGGACAGCTTGCAACACTTCATGGCAGAGGGCGGCCGAAAAGTTGGCGCTTGGACTGCGCTGCATCACACCGTGGAAGTACCGTTTGAAGACCCGTTGGCGTTTTGCAATCTCAACACGGTTGAAGATCTGCGACAACTTGAGAGTATGCCGCCGCAGGTGAACAAATCAGAGCATTGACGTGTCAAGGCCACGCTTCAAATCAAGCCCTGAAGAAATACAACTTTTACCCGATCACCACGCGCGACTTCACCTTGCGCATGGTCTAAGAGGACGATGCAATCAGCGTTGGACATGGAGCTCGAATGCCTGAGCCTTGTTCCCCTGTGAGCGCCACCGATTGCACCCTAGAAAACCTTGTGCTCACCCCTGTCAGGCGCCTCGTCATTCTTGATCCACAGCGCATAGGCATCAAACAGTGTTTGGGTCCCGTGTGAAGGCGTGGCAGCGGCATCGTATTGCTGCTTGACGTTATCAAACACCAGCATGGACTCGGTGGCGTAGTAGCGTCCAATGCGCGCCAGTTCAGCTTTGGCCGCAGCGGCTTGCGAAACCCTGCCCAGCAGGCTCAAGGCAGCAATAATCAGGTCTAGCAAGCCCACTGGCACACTGGTGAACCGAGGCTTCAAGTCCAGCAACTTGAACAAATGCTCGCCTTGCTCGCGGGGCGTGATCGCAGGCCCTGGCCCACCAATGGGCAAGATGCGGTTTTGTCGGTCTGGCTGGTCCAAGCAACCTGCAATGAAATCACCTAAGTCGTCATCGCTGATCGGTTTGCAAGCGGTGCGACGTCCATCGCCAAACAGCAAAAAAGCCTTGCCATTTTTGACCCGTTGCACTTGTCCAGAGAGTGACTTGAAAAACGCCGTGGGACGAACAATGGCGTAGGTCATGCCCGAGTTGATCAGCGCATGTTCAAAAGCCAATTTGGCCTGTTGAAAAGCCAACGAGGGCTTTTGCACACAAATGGCTGAGAGCAACACAAACTGTTTGACGCCAGCCAATTGGGCTGCTTTGAGTGCATCCAGGTGCGCTTGGTGATCCACACGCCAGGCATCTTGCGGTGCCCCTGTCCGAGAGGCCAGGCATGAAACAACCGCGTCAAACTGCCCATCGGCAAATCCATCACGCAACAAGGAAACTGGGTCGCATGCGTCACCCCAACGAACTGTGGCACCAAGCAAGCGATCTGCAACTGCTTGATTCGCCTGAGCAGCATTTGCGCCCTGGCGATGACGCACAAGGCAGACCACCTGATGACCACGTCGAACCAATGCCCGAACCGTGGCTGCACCAATCGTACCGCTCGCACCCAACACCAACACTTTGAGTGCATGACCAGAAACAGCAGATGTATTTGCTTGCGCAACGGTAGTCATGCGCTCCTCCGCTGGGGTTGTTAGGCAGCCACGCGTTGCCGTGCGATGGCAGCCACGCCTTGCTTGTTCAACATCCACTGCACCGGTTCTGACGCGGTCAACAGCGCCAATCGCCTGACTTGAACAGACAAAGGACAGGGATGAGCATGTTGAATACAGTCACGGGCCCATACAGGCATGACATCGAAAGCGGCCGCGAGCACCAGGTTCATGAATGGCTTTTCAGACCAATCGGTGGGGTAGCTCTCAATGATGTCAATGATCTGTTTGGCTCGGTCGTCATAAGACAGTTCAGCTTGAAAGTCACGCAAAGCCTGCTGGGTAGCCAGCCATGTGGTGGGCAGATTGACCGCACCCAACAAATGCCCCACGGTGGTCATTTCTTGAATGTACTGATCGCATTCGCGCAAGGACAAAGGCTGCTTGGCCAAATGCTGAAAGGCTGTCAAAAACGACATCACTTCCACCAGATGTACCCAACTCAGCAAGGGTGGCTCGTTGGCCACATAGGCCCTGCCCTGCAGGTCTGTGCCTTTCACCTGGGCATGGATGTTGTTGACACGCGCGATGGTTTGCTTGGCCAACGCTTCGCCGCCATAGGTGGTGGCCGCCACGAAATACGCCGTGCGACCCAAGCGCGCTTTGAGGTTGCTGCGAAAGTCGGAGTGGTCCCACACAGCGGCCAATGCCCTGGGATGCAGCGACTGCACCATCAAGGAGGACAAGCCGCCAACCATCATGGCGGTGAAGTCTGCATGCACCCGCCACACCACGGCGTCGGGGCCAAACAGACCCGGATCGCCCAGCGGCGTGGTGAATACCTCAAGCGACGATTGCGAACCGGTGATCGAGCGGACCCGCTCACCGATCCGCTGCATCGCAAAGTCAGCGAGAAAAGGGGGCAAGGGAAATGGCGGAAAGGAAAGCATCTGTCTCAGCCTATCACCACCATGGGTAAAAGTCGGGCATGTCGCTCGATGCCCTGTCGGTGAACACAGGTTTGCGCTTTTCTTTGAACGAGGCAACGCCTTCTTTGCCACTGGTTTGGCTGGCATAAAAAATCGCCAATGAGTCCACCTGATGGGCTTTCAAGGGATGGTCTTGTGCAGCGTTGCGGTAGAGCATTTGTCGCGTCAGTGCGATCGCCACCGGGCTGTGGTGAACGATTTTGCGTGCAATCGCATAGGCCGCTTCCAGCAAGTTGTCGGCAGGCACAACGGCTTTGACATAGCCAGCGTCCAGCAAGGTTTGCGCATCTTGGATGTCGCCTGTATAGCACCACTCGAGAGCCGTTTGCAAGCCCACCAAGCGCGGCAAGAACCAACTCGAGCAAGCCTCGGGCGTGATGCCGATTTTGTTGAACACAAAACCCACCCGCGCCTTATCGGATGCAAGACGAATGTCCATCGCGCAGGTCATGGTGGCACCAATGCCCACTGCTGCGCCATTGATGGCCCCGATGATCGGTTTTTTGCACTCATACATGGCCAAGGTGACCGTGCCCCCTGTGTCACGCACACCCTTGGCAATGGCCTCGGTGTTGAGCTTGTCTTGCATGTCTTGCATGGTGGGGTGCAATGTTTCATCTAAACCAAACACATTGCCTTCCAGGCTCAAATCCATGCCAGCGCAAAATGCTTTGCCTGCCCCTGTGACCACGATGACAGCGATATCGTCGTCTTGGCTGGCATGCTCAAACGCATGGATGAGTTCGTGTGCCATCTCGACTGTGAACGCATTGAGCTGGTCTGGGCGGTTCAGGGTCAAGGTCAAAATCTGGTCTGTCACCGCGCAATGAATGGTTTTGTAAGGTTTCATGATGAGCTCGAGTGCTTGGATGTTGATGGTTGAAATACGCTTTGGGTCTGGGTGTCAGAAGCAAATGGCTCGATTGCCTTGGCCTGAGACCACTTGGCCAAACACGAAATCGTCTTTGGTGATGCTCAAGACGACGCACGACTTGGCGCCCTTGGGCGTGGAAAAAACCATTTGGCACTGATGACCCACTGTTTGGCTACGACCCCACTGTGGTTTGACAAAGCGAACTTTATCAACCGGAACCCCTAAAGCTAAGGCCACGCCTTCCAGGTCGTATTTGCTGTAGCCCTTGATCAATTGGCAGTTGGCTTGCGTGGCAAAAAGCATCTCTGCTTGGGCGCAAACTGGCCACGCCAAGCAAGCACTGATGGCGATACAACCTGCAAGCGTGCATGTCCGCAACTGATTCATCTTCAAAGATTGTATTTCGCACTCGAGCACTGCTCACCCAAGATGGGGCCTCACGCCTGACCGATGCGCTGCGATCGACAGCATCCCTCAGGCCAGGGGCAGCGCAGCCCACTGGGTGGTGTAGTTGGGCGACTTGCGTTCTTGCCGCATTTGCCAGCCTGGGTGTGCCCCTTGGGTCGAGACCTTCACCGTGCCCCGGCCGTAGCGCTGGTTGAGCTTGTCCAAGGTGTGCATGAGACGCGTATCGGTGGCCTGGGCAGGTTCTAGCCAATCGGATTGGTAGCGCCCCACTGGGGAAATGTCGCCCAGCATCACGCCTGCTTTTTTGTAGGCGTATTCGGGCTTGAACATGCGTCCAACCAGGTAATCGGCCCAGCGGTTGACCAGCAAGCTGTCATTGGTGGGTTGCGGCAAAGGCACGGTGATGCAAGGGTTGTACTGCGGCAAGTCCTTGCGAAAGCGGTTGGTGTGCAAAAACACCTGCAAGAGCGCGGCATGTGAGCCTTGTGCACGCAGTTTGACGCATGCGTTGGCCACAAAGGTGCTCATCGCGTCTTTGAGCACCGCCAGGTCACTGACCGTACTGCCAAAAGACCGGCTGCTGACGATTTGCTGTTTATCGGGCGCTACCTCTTGCAAATCGATGCATGCCGTGCCTTGCAACTCGCGTTGTGTTTTTTCGAGGACCACCCCAAACTCAGCCCGCAGCGTGGCGGTGTGGGCGATGCGCAAATCCTCCACGGTGAAGATGCCGTGCTCGGCGAGCCGTGCTGAAATGCGCCGCCCCACGCCCCACACCTCGGACACATCGATCTGACTGAGCAGTTTTTCTTGTTGCAACTCGGTCAAGTCGTTGAAGTTGAAAACGCCTTTGGAGCGAGGGTGTTTTTTGGCAATGTGGTTGGCCAGCTTGGCCAATGTTTTCGTGGGGCCGATGCCCACGCACACAGGAATGCCTGTCCACTTGATCACCCGCTCGCGCATCTGGTAGCTCAGCTCGCGGAGTTTGGCGATGCCTGTGAGGTCAACGAAACATTCATCGATGGAATACACCTCATGCCGAGGTGAATACCCGCTCAGAATCGACATGACCCGGTTGGACATGTCGGCGTACAACGCGTAGTTGGAGCTGAGGGCTACGATGCCGTGCATGTCGGCCAAGTCTTTGCATTCAAACCAAGGCTGGCCCATGCGTACGCCCAAGGCCTTGGCCTCGTTCGAGCGTGACACTGCGCAACCATCGTTGTTGGACAAGACCACCACGGGCACGTTTTTCAAGTCGGGGCGAAACACCCGCTCGCATGAGACATAAAAATTGTTGCAGTCCACCAAGGCCAGTTGCTGTTTCATACCGGCACCATGTCCAGTTTCACGGTTTGCAACATGATCGGCTTGACCAAGATTTTGTAGCTGTCAAGGTCAAAGCCCTTGGGCTGCTCATCCACTGAGGCCGAGCTTGTGCCTGTTTTGGAACACCAGGTGCCCAGGTAACACCAGTGGTTGACACGGTGCTTTTGCACCCAGCCATCGCTGGCCTCCACCAAGTCCACCGGCCCACTGAAAGGCCAGACCTCGACTTGCGAGTCCGCCAAGGCAGCGAACAACCGCTCGTCATGCAGCTGCCTGTCTTCTTGGCCCACGCATGCGCCCAGGCATGTTTTGATTTGCAAGCCAAAACAACCACGCGCCGAGGCTTTCTCCAAACCGATAGCCGCCAAGCACAGGCGGTGCTGCTGGGCCAGGTCTTTGAGTTTGCTGACCGCCGCATGCCGTGAAGCAAACAAACCATACAAACCCGGCGTGGTTCCCAGGTTGACCGACTTGCCATCGACCACCACTGGCACCTGACCTTGCGGGGTGGTTTGGAGCTGGACCGAGCACAGGCTGCGTATGCGCCGCAGGCGCTGGTTGAACAAAGGGTTTTGTGTTTTGATGAGGTGGGATTCCAGCAACAGTGCGCCCACCTCGCCTGCGGTTTCAATCACGTCGATGCGTTGGGTTTGCGCCATCATGCTGGCTTCTTCGGGGGCTCGCATGTGGCTCATGACACGGGCGCGGATGTCCACGCTTTTGCCGATGTACAGAGGCAAAACCCCCTCGCCTTGGAAGATGTACACCCCCGCACCCCGTGGCAAATCGGCCAAACGACCGACATCGACGCTCATGCTGACGGCCACACCTGCCATGGCTCAGCACAGCTTATGGATGTTGTTGGTGACCACGCCCCAGACGATGAAGTCGTCTTCTTCTTTGATGAGCCGGGGTGGGTACAAGGGGTTCTCGGCGATGAGTTTGACCACACCACCTCGGCGGTACAAGCGCTTGACCGTGAACTCGTTGTTGAGCTGGGCGATGACGATGCTGTTGTGCTTGGGGTCGATGCTGCGGTCCACCAACAAAGCGTCGCCTTCGTAGATGCCAATGCCCGTCATGGAGTCGCCCTTGACGCGAAAAATGTAAGTGGCGTCTTTGTTGCGAATGAGTTGCTGGTTGAGGTCGATGCGTTCTTGGGTGTGGTCTGCCGCTGGTGATGGAAACCCCGCTGGCATGGCGCTGCTGCACACGTCCAGCCACAACTGGCTGGAGACCACCGGTAGGGGCTGCGCGTTGGAAGGATGGGATGAACGGGACATGGATCCATAATACTGTATAAATAAACAGCCCCATGACTGACCTTGATAATAGTCTCATGCAACCCGATGTCTTGCGCTCCTTACACCAACTGGGCATTGGTCACGGCCAAGCAGTGCGCCACATGGTGCAGCTCACCGGTGGCGTGTCATCTGACATTTGGCGGATTGATTTTGAAGACCACAGCGTCTGCGCCAAGCGTGCCCTGGCCAAGCTCAAAGTGGCCGCCGATTGGCACGCCCCGCTCAGCCGCAACGCCTACGAATACGCCTGGTACGAAGTCATCTCGCCGCTGTTTCCACTAGCCGTGCCGCGCATGTTGGGCCGCGATGAAGCCGCGGGCATGTTTTTCATGTCGTATTTGGATGCCGACACGCACCCGGTGTGGAAAGCACAACTGCTGCAAGGCCATATCAACCCCTTGTTTGCCAAGCATGTGGGCCAAACCTTGGGCCAAATGCATGCGGCCACGGCCCACAACCCCCAGCTGGCGCAACGCTTTCAAAGTGACACCGAGTTCCATGCCTTGCGCCTGGAGCCTTACTTGCTGGCCACCGCACAACGCCACCCCTTGTTGGCCGATCGCTTGCGTGCGATCCACCAGCTAACCGCAGACACCCATGTCGCTTTGGTACACGGTGACATCAGCCCGAAAAACATCTTGGTGGGTCCCGATGGCCCGGTGTTTTTGGATGCGGAATGCGCTTGGTATGGCGACCCCGCGTTTGACCTGGCTTTTTGCCTGAACCATTTGCTGCTCAAAGCCATTCACTTGCCCGACCATGCGCCAGCGCTGGCCCAGTCGTTTGAGGCGATGACCCAAGCGTATCTGGCGCAAGTGCATTGGGAAGACGCCGCCGCCTTCGAGCAACGCACTGCCCTGCTCTTGCCGGCCTTGTTGTTGGCGCGGGTGGACGGCAAGTCACCGGTCGAGTACCTCACCCATCCCGCGTCGCACCAACAGGTGCGGCACGTGGCCAGCCATTGCCTGCAAGCGTCGCACACCCACCTCCTGCAGGTTTTGCAATCTGTTTTGAAAGTCTTGAAGCCATGAGTCACATTCAATCTGTTGTTGCCAGAGCCGTGTGGGATTCGCGCGGCTGCCCCACGGTTGAAGCACAAGTCACCCTGAGCTCGGGTCACACCGGCCGCGCCATCGCACCCGCCGGTGCCTCCACCGGCGCAGGCGAGGCCAAAGAACTGCGCGATGGTGGCCATGCCTTCAAAGGCCTGGGGGTGGGTCAGGCGGTGCGCCTGGTGCATGAAGTGATTGCCCCCGCGTTGTTGGGCATGGACATCCACGACCAAGCCGCGATCGATGCCGCCATGTGTCGAGCCGACGGCACGCCTGACAAATCGCGCGTGGGTGGCAACAGCCTGACCGCGGTGTCTTTGGCGTGTTTATGGGCGGCCAGTGCACACGCTGATCTGCCTTTGTGGCGCTACCTGTCAGGCAGTGACGAGGTGAGCTTGCCGCTGCCTGAAATCCAAATCTTTGGGGGCGGTGCGCACGCCAAGGGCAGTGTCGACTTGCAAGACTTCTTGGCCCTGCCCCATGGGGCGCGCAGCTTTGCGCAATCGCTGGAATGGGTGGCCGAGGTCTACCATGCCGCAGGCAAAAGCCTGTCACAGCAAGGCAAAAACCTCGGCGTGGCAGACGAAGGCGGGTTTTGGCCACAGTTTGGCTCGAACCAAGGCGCGATAGAGGCCTTGGTCAAAGCGATCGAACTCGCCGGCTTCAAGCCCGGTGTGGACATTTCGATCGGGTTGGACCTCGCTGCCAGCCAATACCATGCAGACGGCATCTACCACTGGCGTAGCGAAGCTCGGCAATTTGACCGTGACCAACTGTTGCAGGTGTATGAACGCTGGGTGAACGACTACCCGATCATCTCGATGGAAGACGGCTTTGCTGAAGACGACATCGACGGTATGCGACAAATGACCACGCTACTGGGAGACCGTTTGCAAATCATTGGAGACGATTTTTTTGTCACCCATGCAGCGCAAATTGCCGAACGTGCAGCCAAGGGCGCGTGCAATGCGGTGTTGATCAAACCCAACCAAGTCGGCACGGTGAGTGAAACTCTGCAAGCGTTGCAAACCGCTCAACAACACGGTTTGGACAGCATCATCTCGGCCCGCTCGGGCGAAACCGAGGATGTGAGCATCGTGCACCTGGCGGTTGGCTGGGGCGTGCCGCAGCTCAAGGTGGGCAGTTTTTCACGCTCCGAGCGCATGGCCAAGTGGAACGAGGGCTTGCGCATTGAGGCGTCTTTGGGACGCAGTGCTGGGTTTCCTTCAAAGCCCTTGTTTCAGTGGTTGTGAGGGCTTTGGCCAAGGGCGGCTGCTTCAGCGCACACCCATGCAATTGGCGTAATAAGTGGTGGTGGCAGGCCAGTCAGAAAACATGCCGATGATCCCCGCCTCTTTGACCAACACGTCCAGGGCTTGGTAAATATCGCCCTCACCTTTGACCACCGAGTTGACGGTTTGGTAATACCAACCGCCCTTGTCTTTCGCCATCAAGCCTGAGCGCTCCAGCGACCAGGCGATGGTTTTCAGACCAGCCTGTTGGATGTCTTTGGCATAGCGCGATGCGGTCATGCGGCCGTCCTTGATATCGAGCAAGGCAAAGATCGGCGGCGCCACGATTTGAATGCCCTGTGCTTTGTAGACCTTGAGTTTTTCCAGGTCAGGCAAATCACTGGGGGTCACGGCCGAATCCAAATAAACCGCTTGCTGCCCAAATGCAGGTTCGCGCTGCACCCAATACACCACGTCCGCATGGCTGAATGACTGCGCAAATACCTGACTGGGCGTCACGCCTGCGGCCTTGTACTCGTCAATCATTTTTTGTGCATAGTCTTGTTGTGTGAAACCGTCAAAAGGCATGGGTACCACGGCCTGTTTCAATTCCGGCGTCATCTTGACGCCCAAGCGCTTGAACAGTGCAATGCTGTCTTGGTGGCTCATCAAAGTGCCACTGCCGGGGCCGCTGTAGAGATCGGTTCGCCAAGGCGCGGTGCCATGGACGAAAGCCTCGGGCGTCAAGGCTTGGGGGTTGAATCCATCCATCTTGCCGCGCAAGGTTTTGAACTCTGCCAAGGTGATGTCACTGGCACGGCATTCAGCAGTCGCCGGTGTTTGGGTCTGCGGGTCATAGGGCTTGAATCCCTGCGTGCACTTGGCAGCCAAGGGTGTGAGTAAGATGTTGGTGGTGGTGTGCAAATCGTTTTGCGCATGACGGCAGACCAATTGCTTGTCTTTGGTGAAGGTCACATCACACTCCACCATGCCCGCGCCCATGCGTACCGCGGCTTCATACGACTCCAAGGTGTGCTCTGGGAACATCAGCGCAGCACCCCGGTGCCCGATCGAGAAATCGCGCTTTTCAAACGGACCGTTGCTGCAGGTGGTCAACTGTGCTTTGAGTGCGGAGTCGGGCATTTGCGACACCAGGAAATACGGGCGCGGCCCCAGTTGCACACTGAATCCGGCAGGGGTCGGTTGCGCCGCACTCAAACCGGTGGTGACTGCGCAAACCAGCCAAACCAGCCCATGTGGATTGAAGGTCATCTCAGTGCCTGCTACTTTTTATAGGTAAAAAGGTATTCAACCCCTTTTTGGCCTGATTGGATCTCGAAGGTTTTGGTGGGTTCAATGAAAAAAATCTCGTGCTTTTCCAATACCGTGGCTTGTGAATCGGTGACCAGGGTGCAGTCGCCTGCCAACACAATACCAAAAATTTCTTGGTTGCTGGCGGTGCGCCGCAATACCTGCTGAGGCTCTAAGGTACTCAGCATAGGCGACACGAAGCCCTGACCATCGAGGTGTTTTTTAAAGTTCTCCAAAGAACTGTTTAATTTGGTGTTGTCTGCGTTCATCTTTTAAGGTGGCTTGCATCGAGCCTGAAAATCGATGGTCTATGATGACACCCAAAGATGTTAGATGTGTGACAGGGGGCACTTGGCCATGGCCGTCGCCGTCTCAGACTGACGATAAACGGTGGTCTTTGTAGGTCTCTCGCAGTTGGGTTTTGAGCAATTTGCCGGTGGCTGTGTGCGGCAATTCATCCACAAACAAAATCTCATCGGGTAACCACCATTTGGCAAGGCGCGGCAGCAAATAAGCCATCAATTCTTCCACGGTGACCGAGGACCCTGCCCGCCGCACCACCAGCATCAAGGGGCGCTCTTGCCATGTCGGGTGCGCCACGCCTATGACCGCCGCCTCGGCCACGCCCGGGTGTGAATGGGCACACAACTCGACATCGATGGATGAAATCCATTCACCACCTGACTTGATCACGTCTTTGGCGCGGTCCACCAACTGGACAAAGCCATCGGCGTCGATCGTGGCGACATCACCTGTCGGAAAAAAACCCTCAGCATCAAGCACTTGACCTCCTTCGCTTTTGAAATACCCACTGGTGATCCAAGGCCCGCGCACATGCAAATGCCCAAAGGCCACACCATCCCAAGGCAGGGCTTGGCCGTGTTCATCAACGATTTTCAGGTCCACGCCCCACACCCCCCGGCCCTGCTTGAGCTTGACCTTGACCAGTTCTTCAGCGGGTGAGTGGGCATGCTTGGGCAAGAGCGTGTTGATGACACCGATTGGGCTGGTCTCGGTCATGCCCCAGCCCTGCACCACCACGGCACCAAACTGTTGCTCGAAGCGTTCGAGCATGGCGCGCGAGACCGCAGAGCCGCCAATGCCCACGCGTTTGACGCCCAAGCTTTTCGGGTCCAGGTGGGGGTTGGCATCCAGGTACTGGAACAACATCGTCCACACGGTTGGCACACCTTGCGAGAAGGTGACCCGCTCTTGCCCCATCAGTTGGTAAATGCTTTGCCCGTCCAGGTGCGGCCCAGGCAGCACCAACTTGGCACCCACCATGGCAGCGGCATAGGGCGCACCCCAGGCGTTGGCGTGAAACATGGGCACGATCAAGAGCAGCGTTTCGGCCGAGCTGATACCAAAGGTATCGGGCGCAAGTTCCATCAAGGAATGCAGCATGGTGGAACGGTGCGAGTACAGCACGCCCTTGGGGTTGCCGGTGGTGCCCGAGGTGTAGCAAAGAGACGAGGCACTGCGTTCGTCGAATGTCGGCCACTGGTACTGAGTGCTTTGGCTTGCCATCAGCTCGTCAAAGCCATGCAGGTTGGGCAAGGCGATGTCAGGCATGTGGGCGCGGTCGGTCATGGCCACGAAATGCTTGACAGACTTCAACTGGGGCGCGAGTTGTTCCAGCAAGGGGGCAAAACCGATGTCAAAAAACAGCACCTGGTCTTCAGCGTGGTTGATGATGTAGTCGATTTGCGCTGGGAACAAACGCGGGTTGACGGTGTGCAGCACCGCACCACTGCCAGACACGCCGTAGTAAAGCGCCAAATGCCTGAAAGAATTCCAGGCCAAGGTGCCCACCCGGTCGCCTGGCTTGACCCCCAGCACCGCCATGGCTTGCGCCACCTGCTTGGACAAATCGCGCAGACCGCGCCAATCGGTGCGGTGTTCCGCACCCTCGGGCAAGCGCGAGACGATCTCGGTCGCAGGGTGAAAGGTGGCCGCGTGTTCCACCAAAGAGGAAATCAACAGCGGTCGGTCTTGCATCAATCCCAGCATGGCCAACTCCTTGACGGTAACGACAGACGCATCAGAGGCGTTCGATGATGGTCACATTGGCCATGCCACCGCCCTCGCACATGGTTTGCAAACCGTAGCGCTTGCCACGCTGCGTCAGTGCATGGATCAAGGTGGTCATCAGCTTGGTGCCCGATGCGCCCAGGGGGTGACCCAATGCAATCGCACCGCCGTTCACATTCAACCGCGCCGGGTCGGCACCCAGGCTTTTCAGCCAAGCCAGGGGCACCGAGGCAAAGGCTTCGTTGACCTCGAACAAATCGATGTCGTCGATTTTCATGCCGGCTTTTTTCAAGGCGCGTTCGGTGGCAGGAATAGGTGCTTCGAGCATGATGACCGGGTCGTGGCCGATCATGGTCATCTGGTGGATGCGCGCCAAAGGCTTGACCCCCAAGGCTTTCAGGCCGCGTTCACTGACCACCATGACGCCGGTGGCGCCATCGCAAATTTGGCTGGCATTGGCCGCGGTGATCACGCCACCCTCTTGCAGCAACTTGACCGCGCCAATGCTCTCCAAGCTGGCGTCAGCCCGGATACCTTCGTCGGCGGTGTGCATCTCGCCAGTGGGCTGGCCTTCCGGGTTGAGCACCGCCACAGGCAAGATTTCGTTGTTGAAAACCCCGGCCTGGGTGGCAGCGGCGGCGCGCTGGTGGCTGAGTAAAGCGTAGCTGTCGAGATCGTGTTTGCTCAGACCGTATTTCTTGGCCATCATCTCGGCGCCCACAAATTGACTGAACACCTGGTCGTGGTAGCGCTGGTTGATCTTGGGACTTTGGTAAAAACCCATATTGGCTTTTTGCGCCAGCACGGTGGTGCTGAACATGGGCACGCGGGTCATAGACTCGACACCGGCAGCGATCACCATGTCCATGCTGCCCGACATCACGGCTTGTGCGGCGAAGTGGATCGCTTGTTGGGACGAACCGCATTGCCGATCAATGGACGTACCAGGCACCGACTCGGGCAAACGCGAGGCCAACACCGCATTGCGGGCCACATTCGTGGACTGCTCACCCACCTGGCTGACACAGCCCATGAACACGTCTTCCACCAGTGCGGGGTCGGCACCGGTGCGATCCAGTAAATCGTTCAAGACCTGGGCGGCCAGGTCCACGGGATGCCAACCGGACAAACGGCCGCCGCGACGCCCTCCTGCGGTTCGGGTCGCCGCGACGATGAATGCTTCTGACATGGGGGTCTCCTGTTGATTTTTTTGAATGGATGGGATTGTGCCCGCCCTCAGCGGGGGGCCATGCGAATCGCGCCGTCAATGCGGATGCACTCGCCGTTCATGTACTGGTTGGTCAGCAGCATTTCGGCCAAATGGGCGTATTCATCGGGCTGACCCAAGCGTTTTGGAAACGGTACGGATGCAGCCAAGGCTTCTTTCACGTTGTCGGGGGCGGCTTGCAGCAACGGGGTGTTGAAGATGCCCGGCAAGATGGTGTTGACCCGGATGCCCTCGCCCATCAGGTCACGCGCGATCGGCAAGGTCATGCCGACGATGCCCGCTTTGCTGGCCGTGTAACTGGCCTGGCCGATCTGGCCGTCTTCGGCCGCGACCGAGGCGGTGTTGACGATGGCGCCGCGCTCAGCGTCGAGCAGGGGCAGGCTCATCATGCCAGCGGCTGATTTGGCAATGCACCTGAAGGTGCCGACCAAATTGATTTGGATGATGCGGTCAAAGTTGGCGCTGGGAAAGGACCGAATCTCGCCGGTGGTTTTGTCGCGGCTGGCGGTTTTGATCGCGTTGCCAGTGCCGGCGCAATTGACCAAGATGCGCTCTTGGCCGTGCGTGGCCCGCGCTTTGGCAAACGCTGCATCGACCTGCTCTTCGGAGGTCACATCCACTTGGCAAAATACGCCACCGATCTCTTTCGCCAAGGCCTTGCCCAACTCGGCATTCAGGTCAAACAGAGCGACTTTCACGCCATGCCCGGCCAAACGGCGGGCGGTCGCCGCGCCCAGACCAGAAGCCCCGCCCGTGACGATGGCCGACAAGTTTGCATTCAGTTTCATCAGGGTCTCCATTGTGTTTTTTCATTGCTCAGCTTGAGAGCTTAAGGGATGCGGCATCTGCTAACCTCTTTGAACCTTCACCAACTGTCTTCGGAGCGACGCATGCCCCTGAACCCTCTGTCAAGCAGCCGCCGTGCTTGCCTCCACGCCGTTTTTGGCAGCTTGCTGATGACGGCCTTGGCCGCCCCACTGTTGGCCGCCGACATCCCCACAGCCTCCCCCGCTTCCAAAGGTTTTTCGGCCGAGCGCTTGGCCCGCATCCGCCCTGTCATCCAAGGCGAGATTGACGCCAAGCAGATGCCTGGCGCGGTGGTCATGGTGGCGCGCAAAGGTGCGCTGGTGTATTCCGATGCGATCGGTGTCAAACCTGACGCCATCTTTCGCGCCTATTCCATGACCAAGCCCATGACCTCGGTGTTGGCCATGATGATGGTCGAAGAAGGCAAGCTGCAGTTGGCCGACCCGGTGTCCAAGTTCTTGCCCGGCCTGGCGCAAATGCAGGTCTTGGCCAACCCTGCCGACCCAGCCAGCGCCACCGTGCCTGCTACCCGCCAAATCCTGGTGCACGACCTGTTGCGTCACACCTCTGGCCTGACCTATGCCGAATTCAGCCGCTCGGTCGCGATGCGCAACGGATACATACAAGCAGGTCTGTTTTCCAATGAAACACCTTCTGCATGGATCACCCTGAGCCCAGAACAGCAAGTCGCCGCCTTTGCCAAAGCCCCGTTGCAGTGGCAACCCGGCAGCACCTGGGAATACAGTTTGTCCACCGATTTGCTCGGGCGTGTGCTCGAAGCCGTGGGTAAAAAGCCACTGGGCGTGATGCTCGACGAACGCCTGATCAAACCCTTGGGCATGAAAGACACCTCGTTTGTCGTGCCTGCTGACAAGCTCAGCCGCATCGCCCAGCCCTTGGCGATCGACCCGCTCACGCAAAAGCCGATGGCCCCGATGCTCGATGTGACCCAAGCACCAGGCAACGAATCCGGCGGTGCCGGCTTGTCAACCACCGCCGCCGATTACCTGCGCTTTTGCCAAATGCTGCTCAACAACGGCAGCTTGGACGGCCGCCGTTACCTCAGCCGCAGCACCGTCGCCTTGATGACCTCGGACCACCTTGGCCCCAAAGTGGCCACCCCGCTGCAACCCGGTGAGCTCTTGATGGGCGTGCAGGGCTATACCTTCGGCCTGGGCTTCATGGTGCGCCAAGGCCCCGGCATGGCCAGTGTCCCTGGCTCTGAGGGCGACTACGCCTGGGCCGGTGCCGGTGGCACCTTCTTTTGGATCGACCCGAAAGAACAAGTCATCGGATTGATGATGGCGCAAACCCCTGGCCCGATTCGCCAGTACTACCGCCGCATGGTCAAGCAACTGGTTTACCAAGCCTTGGAATAAGCCCATTGAAGTAGGTCACACATGTCCTCCAGCATCCTGCAACTCGCCCCACTGTCGTTTCCCTGGCAGACCATCGATCCGTTTTTGTTTTGTGTGCACCACCTGGACCATTACCCGCGTGGCAATGCCCAGATGGGGCCAGATGCCTCGCTGGCTGGGCGGCAAATGGGCAGCGACTTTGGCAACAAAGACGGCTGGAGCATGTACCACGGCCAAACCATCCCGGGCTTTCCATCGCACCCGCACCGGGGTTTTGAAACCGTGACCATCACCCGCCAAGGGCGCATCGACCATTCGGATTCGCTGGGCGCCACCGCCCGTTTTGGTGACGGCGATGTGCAGTGGCTCACCGCTGGCAAAGGCATCGTGCACTGCGAGATGTTCCCGCTGCGTCGCCAAGACCAAGACAACCCCTGCGAGCTGTTTCAGATTTGGTTGAACCTGCCAGCCAAAGACAAAATGTGTGAGCCGCACTTCACCATGTTTTGGCGCGAGCAGATCCAAACCGTGACGCACCGCGACGCGCAAGGCCTGGCCACCGAGGTGGTGGTGGTCGCTGGCCAATTGGCTGAGGCCCAAGGCCTGCCCCCGCCGCCGCATTCATGGGCCAGCCAAACTGACGCAGACCTGGCGATCTTCACCATCCGCATGGCGCCTGGCGCGAGCTGGGCCTTGCCCAAGACCTCGCATACCGCGACCCGCCGTCAGCTGTATTTCTTCCAAGGCCAAGGCTTGCAGCTAGACGGGCAAAATATTCCCACCCGCCATGTGCTCGAGGTCAAGGCGTCAAACAACCTGCAGTTGGTCAACACAGGCTTGGAGACTTTGGAGTTGCTGCTGTTGCAAGGCCGCCCGATTGGCGAGCCCGTGGCGCAATATGGCCCGTTTGTGATGAACACCCAAGC